>JBKEAO010000155.1:0-9496 GCA_047972335.1 Anaerocolumna sp.
TATATTATTCTTCTTCCATTTTCATATCAAAATGAAGCCATCGATTATTTTATTCATGATAAGATAACCGATGGCTAATTTTTTATCCAATATGCTATTCTTCCTATCATTATAGATAGTTAGTATACACCTAAAGTTCCACTTTCCGTTAATCCCTGTAATCGTTCTTTCATTTGCGGTAGCAATTCCTTCTAAGAGGATCTAATAGTTTAGCAGAAGCCACAATAAACACACCTGACATAATCATTTGCACTACTATACTAAGAATAAACCAGCTTTTTCTAAGAAATATTGGCACACTTCCAAACTGTCCAATAAAGTTTTGAAACAATTCTCCTGTACCTATTTGTAATTCTATTAAGGAAAAACACGTAAATAGTGGATTAGGAATTAAGAGCAGGAGCCAGTTACCTATATCGGCTATGGGTCTTATGGCATCTTCAGCTGCATTGTAGTTTAAATTAAGTTGTACCATGGAATGTATGCCCCATACAACACCGATGGAACCCAGACACAAGATTAAAACACCAGCATAGGTAGATACTGTGGCAGTTGTTGTTTTCTTAAATATTGTGGAGAACAAGATACCAAGACTTCCTATATAAATGGCGGTAACAACTACTAGCACCATAAAGATTAATAAATCTATTAAAGTGATGCCTCCGATTGTAAAAACCAAGGCCAGTATTGGTAAACTTGAAAAAGCCAGAACAATCATAGTATTAATGGAGGAAGCTAATTTACCAAGAATGATTCTGATTGGAGATAAACTTGTTGATAATAATATTTCAAGCGTCTGTTTTTCTCTCTCTCCAGCAATGGCTGTTCCAGTTAAAACAGGTATGACCAACAAGGTAAGCACAAATTCCACCACAACGATAATAGCATATATATCAAGTACGGAAGAGTAATAGGACATATTACTGTAAGTGTTTTCATTTTGCGATGACATAAACAAAGCAAAGAGTCCAAACAATGCCAATATTGTATTATACCCTAGTAGAATGAGTGCAGTTTTCATATGCCTTGCTCCCGTTCTAAGGTGCATATGAAAAACTGGATTAATTTTTATCATAGCTTTCTCCTATTACTATTTATTCTAATTGATCCTTAAATTACAGGGTTGTAATTTAGTATTTATTGTTTATTGATTATTGTTTATTGATTATGTCTTATGATTTATTTCTTATTTTCTGATTTTCTTATTTTCTTCTTTTCTTATTTTCTTATTTTCTTATTGCTTATTACTTATTACTTATTGTTTATTTCTTAATGCAGTCATAAATTTATACATCTTCCTCAGTTATTTGCATAAAGAGTGATTCTAGATTGCTTTCCTCTCTAGCAAAGGAAGATACCATTACACCATGATTGACAAGCGAGGTTAACAATTGTGCTTCACTTTCTTCATTTCCCATATACACAAGGGATATCTGCTTGTCTTGTATCGTAATATTTTTAGCATTTTTATTCGCTTTTAACACCTTTACCGCCTGATCCATTCCATCTGCTACCCTTATCACAATGGGGCTCTGTGTTCCCTTGGCAAGTAAAATGTCCTCCACACTACCTGTAACAACTATTTTACCTTTTTCAATGACACCTATGGTATCACTTATTTTTGATAACTCTGGAAGTATGTGTGAGCTAATTAGTATGGTTTTATTTTCATTTTTAAGAGATAAAATAATATCTTTCATCTCAAGTCTTGCTCTTGGATCAAGTCCTGTGGAGGGCTCATCTAGTATCAATACCTGTGGATCGTGAACCAAACTTCTTGCTAGACATAATCTTTGCTTCATACCTCTTGACATATCATCCACATATACATTAGCATATTCCTTCAAATGTACCAAATCCAATAGCCCTATACACTTTTCTCTGGCCACTTTCCCAACCATACCATACGTTGATGCAAAGAACTCTAAATATTCTATCGCCTTTAAATTATCATATATTCCAAAGAAATCCGGCATATAGCCAATCTTATCTCGTAGTCCTTTTTTTACTTTCAAGGCATTGTGACCATCGATTAGTACTTCGCCTTCATCCGCCTTTAATAATCCAGCAACAATTCTCATGGTTGTAGTTTTACCTGCTCCGTTAGGACCTACAAATCCAAAGATTTCTCCTCTTTTCATTCTAATACTTAGATTTTCAAGCGCAGTAAATTTTCCGTATCTTTTGGTTAAATTTCTAATTTCTAGCATCATTTGCCTCCTTCCAGTATGAGATATTAGGCAATACTGTATTGTAAGATTGAACGGACACATCTGAGCTAAATCTAACCGTTAGACTATTATTTTCTGTCAAATAATCTTCTGGATTTTTCACACTTTCGCTGTAATTATTTACAAAAACAGCATCAAACTCTTCTGTCTTTACATTAAAGAAAGATATCGTACCGGTAAATTTATTTAAATAATCTGCATTTATTTCAGTATTTTGATTGGTTAAATAAGTAAACCTTATAATGTTATCATCCTCTGGAAACTGATAGGTTAAGATTGTCTCTGGCAAATTTAAATATCTGGCTTGATAATATTTATTATAGTAGCTCATATTTGATATGAGGTACGGATCAATAGATGGTACGAAGCTTTCTATCTTGGTAGAATAATCCACATCTACAGGTACCTTTACTACTTCTGTAGCATATACATCATATTCTCTAGATAAGTCAGCCATTATATCCTCACCAAGGGTTTCATGCTCAGAATTTACTTCTTCATAGGTTTCATTTTCAGTATTTGCTTCTTTAGAATTCGCTTCTTTAGGATTTGCCTCCTTAGAATTTGCTTCTACATCACTAGACTTTAGCCCTATGATATAGCTTCCCTGTCCCAGATTACTAATTTCCTTCTCTATGAAATATTGAAGCACGTAATTCAATCTGTTTCCCTCTGATTCCTCATACATACCACTGGTCTGTGTCAGTTTTTCTAAGATCCCTTCCTGATACAGCTCATCTCTTACATGTACAAACATAACATATTTATCACTTAGGCTGATTTCCTCTCCAGCTTTTATATTTCCTAGACTCACAATATAACCATTTGCAATTAAAATCCCGTGGTTTATATCAAATTGAAATGTATTCTTTACAGTTCCCTTTACACCGCCTCCTACATTCGTTAGAGATTCACTCATCTTATTTTCAGCCGCTTCTTTATATGCAAACTGATAAGAAAGTGGCGTAAAAGCTGGAAGGCCTGTTAATTTTACTTTCGTTTCATCCTCTTTATACGTAATCGTAGAATTTATGGTGGTAGAATCTGTATTCTTTAATACTTGATAATCCGTAATAAAAGGCATGGTTTGAGCGATCTCTTTTACATCAAAGTCCTTTGATAAAGTGACCTCAAAGTCTCTATTACTATTTCCTGTGATTGAAAAGTACAAATGATTCACAAGGGTCTCTTTTTCACCATAAGTAGACACCTTTATTAAATCTATATAGGGCTTTCCTATTCGGGTACTTTGTCCCATAAGATAAATAATCCCCATAAACACTAGGGATAAAACCATTATACTTCTATAATACCAATTGCTTTTATCTATTTTTTTTAATACAACATACAAGATTGGCCCTGTAATTATCACATATAGTATAATAGCCAGAGTATAATAAAGTATATTAGGTTTTCGCCCGTCAAAGGCATGGGAGATATAACTTGAAATATCATTGATCCAATAGGCTCCATACATTTCGTTCTCTAAAAGAGATTTCTTTGTATCACTGATATTAGAACGAATTGCTGTCAGTATAGAGAGTCCAGTGGCTTTATTCTCATGGAGCAATCCCAAATCAAAATGAAAGATTTCAATTTTTCCTTGACCATATAATTTTGTAGTAAATAATTGTTCTCCTTGATAGGTGGCTACATCAAAACCGCCACTTATCTGCAATTTAGATACTGTTTTTGTAATATAATCCACATTAAGTTTGTTAAGTTCTTCTTTTGTCCACAAAGACCTCTGTGGTTCTATAGTTGTAAAAGGTTTTAGTCCATAAGATGCAAGCATTTTATTCTGTGATTTAATATTTTCTAAGTAGACCCTCCTATTCTCTTCATAGTCTAGAATCTTTCCTGACAAATTTTTTAGACTACCCTTATCTGTACCAAAGGTAAATGTAAGACTATTATCCTTATGAAGAGCGCTTATACCCAATTCTTTGGAAAAGGCACTTAGAACCTCCTGTTCATATTCGCCGGTGCCAAGGACTAGATTACCACCCTCTTCTACCCATTCAAGAATGGCCTCTACCTGACTTTCATTTAAATCGGTAGATTCATATTGATTGATCACCAATACATCCAATAAATCCAATCCTAATTTATCCTCAGGTATCACTGTCTGATCTAATGCAAATACCTTGGCACCATACAAGTTAAGGTAATCAAGGGCATCAAATTTATCACTTAAGACCCCAACATACATTAGCTTATCATAATTGTCAAACTGCAAAGCTATCACATTGTTTATAATCTCATGTTTATGTTGATCAAATACCTTCACATATAAGTAACCCGAATTATCTAGAACAGGGATGGTCATGGTAACTTCTAATGTTTCATTCCCTTGTACTTTTATTTCCTTTTCATAGGCTACATTATAATCCACCTTAGAAGCATAGGCCATAACAGTTCCCAAAAAATCTTCTCCATGGTTTTTTATTGTAATGTTAACAGGAATGTACCTTCCATATTTTACACTCTGGTCAAACCCATAGTTTACCGATATTTCAATATCCTTTTCCTCAGCAGCTGTTACCTTTAGTATAAAGCTTAGGATAAACAGAATACAAAGGGTACTTAGTAAGGCCATTTTAAATAGTACATTTAATTTTGTTGGTATTATAAACTTAAGCCTGCTCATGGGTATGACCTTTCTATTTTTTCTTTAAATTCACTTCAAAGACTGTACCATTAAAATCACTACGAACAAGAATATTTCCTTCATGCATAAGCACTATGTTTTTTGCAATGGCAAGACCTAATCCCGTTCCCCCTGTTTCACTAGATCTTGAGGATTCCAATCTGTAGAACCTATCAAATATATTATGGATCTCTTCTCTTGGTATTAACTTTCCATAATTAATAATCATAATTCTAAGGATTTCATCCTCTTCTTTTAGCTCTATCTTAACACTTTTTCCATCCTTACCATATTTGATTGCATTATCTATCAGGTTTGCAAAAGCTCTGGCTAATAGATTTCCATCAGCTACTACAACCAAAGAAGTTACATCGCTAGTCATTTCAAATTCCAAACCATTTTCTTGAAAACTAGGATAAAATTCATCTGCTAATTGGGTGATAAATTTGACCATATCAATTTCTACCAGATCCATGACCACTTCCCCAGAATTAAATTTTGTATAGGCAAACAAATCTTCAATGAGCTTTTCCAAACGTTTGGATTTATTATAAGCTATCTTTATATAATGTTCTTTTGTTTCCTTTTCCACCTTAGTATCATCAGATACCAATTGCAAATATCCAATAATGGAGGTAAGTGGTGTACGCAAATCATGGGCCACACTTGTAATTAACTGATTTTTTGTATATTCCCCTTTTCTATCATTGTCTATAAACTTCTTGATTTCTACTGCCATCTGGTTAATTTTCTCAGCAATGATTGAAAACTCATCGTCATTGTTGATTACTATTTTTGATTCAAAATCTCCTGCTGCAATGGCTGTTATTCCTGTCGTAATGTCTTCAATATATTTGCCAAACTTTCTGGTTAATAACAGAAAATACATAATAAATAATATAACTCCAAGAATCACCATAAGTGTAGTACATTATGCAAAAGCTAACTAGTTCCTTAGTCAAATAAGCAATTCTTGACCTTTAAAAACCCTTAAAGACCCTTAAAGAAAATGAAAAACCCTGATTTTATGCGTGTTTGAACCTTAAAAGGCTTTAAATGGGTATAAAAGCCTTTTAAGGAACCAAAACGTAACTGAACCTCATTTTTTTACTGACTAAGGAACTAAATAAAAAATGTTTAAAAAGTCCGAAAAACACGTTTAAATCAATGTTTAACGGACTTTTTTTATGTAATTTTATAGGGTATAGACTAAGGAACTAAAAAGTGAATAATTATTCATTTTTTAGAATTAATATTCGTAAGTTGTTTTTTTAATGGAAACCTATTAAATATTTAATTTTTAAAAAGTATTTTTTCGTATATAGTACCTATTTCCATTAAACAATCATAGTTTTCATTGGATACTTTTTTTATCATTTTGTATAATTCACTGACCGTTTCAGGAGATACTTTTTTATCATTCAAATCATTAATGAAATCACAGCTTTCAATAATGATATTTGTAATTTGTTCATATATTAATATTGTTAAAGATGGATTTACTATTTTACTCTCTAGCAATTTACCTAGAGCCTGAACTATAGTATTCGTGTTTTGTATAATTGAAGGGATATTGTTTTTTTCCAATAAAGTATTAAAGTTTTGTAACTTCATTGATGCCCCAGAATTTAAAAGTGCATGGTTGTTTCTTGCAAAATAATCATAACCTTCCCCAATATCCATTTTCCCCTCTCCGTTTCTAAGCCATGCTAATGAAACATTGAATTCCAATGAAGTTAATTTAATAAACATATCAGTAGGCATTTCTTTCCCTTTTTCAATTCTACTAATATATGATTGCGTAACGCACACTCGTTCACTAAATTCTTTTTGTGTTACATTCTTTTCTTTTCTAATTTTCTTTATTCTCTCTCCTACATTGTTCATTGAACACCTCCAAAAATTAGTACACGAATATTATTTATCAAAAACAACTTGACAATATTACCATGCGAATATATACTAATAGTAGTATAGTAATATTCTACTAGATAAGCTATATAAAATCAATGGCTAAGGAGGTGCAAATGTTGAAAACTAAAAAAACAAAGTTTGGGAAAATGATTAATATTGCTTTAATTGAAAATAACAAAACACAAAAAGAATTAGCTCAGGAAGCTGGTCTTACACAAGTCTATGTGTATAAGCTTCTAAAAGGTGGTTATATGCCATCTGCAAAAACACTATATAGCATTTCTAAATCAACAAGCATCAGCATGGATGAACTTGCCAAAGCCTTATTTGATGAAGATTAGGCGGTGATACTTTGACATGGCTGAAAATAAAAGAAGCTGCTGAAATACTTGGAATAACAGAAAGAGGAGTTAGGAAAGCAGCAAGACAACAAAACAAATATGAGTACCGCCATGTTGAAGGCAAAGGAAGGGGCGGTATTCAAATAGAAATCGCTCTGGAGAGCCTGCCACAAGAAGAACAGAATAAATATAACAACGTAACGGAAGAAATCACATACAAAGAAATTACACAGTTCACAGGGAAACAGCGAGAAGAAGCCAATTTTAAGGCATTGATTATTGAACAATACCAAAGGTCGAAATTATCCTCAGATGACTTTGTAAAAGTCTTTAATGAAAGAAATCCTGATACTGTTATATCCAAAGCACAGCTTTTCAGATGGCAGAGGAAATATAAATGTGGCGGTGTGGCTGACCTAATTGATATGCGTGGCGGTCATAATCGGGGAAGAATAACAATTCCTCCCGAAGCATGGGAATATTTCTATTCTCTTTATATGACCTTACAAAAAAGGTCTGTACAAAGGTGTTGGGAACTGACAAAACGGGAATATCCAAACATTCCGACTGTATCCGCATTTGAACGGAACTTAACAACTATTCCTAAACTTGCAATGATTTATTTAGGTAATTGCGAAACAAGTTCGCAATTCTGATTGAAAACAAGGATAAAATCCTGCAATGCAGGATACCTAAGAAGATATCTGAAAGCTTCTAATTTTTAGCATAACAAATAAGCCTCATAAAGTTATGAAGTAAATAAGTTCTATGCAATGAGTGGTTTTAGACTTCGTATGTATTGGTGTTGATGTATCTTGTCAGCAACCACTACAGTGACCAATTGAGCAATACCGGAAAGCAAAAGATCTGCGTGGAGTGTTTTTTCATTCTGGGTTTTACGCCCAGCAATGCAGAAACTGTCCTTAAAGTGATTGATGGATTTTTCAACATTAACACGTATTTTATAGGTATCAACCCATTCGTTTGAACCACGTTCCACACCAGGATAGGCTCGAAGATTTTTTTCAGGATAGACATAAATCATTCTTCCACAGGATGATGTTGTACAGGGATTGTCACAATGACATACCCGCCGTTTGTTTTTATTTTCGCGGTTGTATTCCCATTTCATTTTGGGGCACACAAATTTCATGGTTGGAAGTTTGCTTTTTAAGTGAGATTTACTTCCTTCCCGCTTCATTGGAAGAGATGGATCATTTGGGCAGCATGGAATACCACTTTCATTAAAAGTATAGCCATTTTCCTCCATAGAAAGTTTTACTTTTAGAGGAATGAATGCTTTTTCAAATCCAAGTTTTCCGAAAAGAGTTTTATAGATTTCAATTGTATCAAATGCAGCATCACCAAGAAAAATTTTAGGATTAATAAGCGGATGCTTTTGAAAGAAATCAAAGAGAACAGGAAGCAATGCTTTCGAGTCTGCAAGTGATTTATCTTCATCTGGAGAATTCGATTTCTTTTCCACGACGATATCAGGATGAGAATGTAAGAAATCCTTGTTGTAGAAAGTAATATCTCGAACAATGCCAAGACCATTCGTAACAATACCAAATTTATAAGCATAGCAGAAGTGACCGTTGATATACATATGCTGAATCGCCTGATTGGAGGCTGCATGTGTCGGCATGGAAGCGTAGGCAGCTTTATAGGGGTCATAATTCTTGTCAAAGTTGTTTGCTTTAGCAAACGCTTTCAGCTGTTTTATAGTGCGGTTTGCATATTTGGGATTATTCTCAGTCACCCAGGCTTCAATTCCAGATGTATCAAAGATTGTCATGGAAGCAAGGCTTGGATCAAGCTTCTGGCATATCGGTTCGGTCAGGTCAACCATATGATCGAACATTGATTGTAAGTCCAAAAGAAAATCCTGTTTGAAACGAGTAAATTTAGAGGCATCTGGAACAACAGTAAAGCCACAAAAATCACGCAGTTCTTGAGAGTATTTTAGGAAGATAATCAAAAGAGTGTCAGTAGGGATTGAGAAAATGCGTTGAATAAGAAGTGCCTTGATCATTGGGTAAAGCTGATGCTTGCGAGGTCTTCCAGTTAAAGCGTGAAAATGAATCAAAAAAGAAACGGGAACAATTTCATCGAGATTAATGGTTTCATCGAGTATAGAAAGGAATTGATATTTGTTATTATCAAATTTATTTTGGCAATCTTCAAAAATTTCTGCCAAAGAGAGTTGTTTGTATGGTATCATATAGATGCATCTCCTTTTTGGTGGTAAATGGTTTTTCGACAACTCTATTTTACCATAAACCATTGAGGAGATGTTTTGTTTTTTGAAAGAAAAAATCCCGTATTTATGCGGGTTTTGGCGTTTCACAAACGCCTAA
>JBKEAO010000146.1:0-24881 GCA_047972335.1 Anaerocolumna sp.
AGCTTTGTAGTAGCTGCCCATATCAAGAAGAATTCTATGAAACACTTGATAATATAAGGCGTCTGTCTCCAAAATTAGAATAACAACTCTAAGTGTACATTGAAAACCTGAAAATATACATTGTTGGCTGCAACAGGGTTAGTGCGCTCTTTTTTAAGAAGAAATTAACAAATTTCAGGTAATTTTATAAAATGTACTGTTTGTAAAACGAATTATTCTATAAAAATATCATTGTGAATAATTCAGGTTTAATATTAAAATGTTGAAAATGTTAAAAGAGGGAGGAATTATAAAATGAGAAAAAAGGGCATTATTTTATTAACTTCTGTTCTAATAATGGTTTTTGCATCGGGGTTCATAACATATGCATATGATTATCTTTTTATTACAGCTTATTGGATCGAAGGTACTGTGAAAAAAACAACTGATTATGAAAGTGCAAATCAAATTAAACAAAATACATCAAATGCGGAGGCATTTATTAACTGCAACCCTTTCGGTGGTGATACTAAATTAGTTGTTTGGGTTGAGAATACCAGTGGCAATAATATAACAAATAAAGTTACACATACATTTACATCCTCTAATACAGATGGTACAAAAGCTATGACCTTTGCATCGAGTCCAAGCAATTACGTAGGTACAAGTATGCATCTTAATGTGAGCACTGTATTAACTCAATTTGATACGAGAGAGATAGTCGGAGGTTGGTCTCCAGATAAAATTACAGATATAGAGTAAAAAATAAAATATATTAAACTATATTAGCCGCATGAATATTATTAGAAGGGGGTTTAATATGTATTTTAAAAATGAATTAAAAAAGGCAATATTTAATAAGGTTTCATTATTTGCAATAATTCTTAATTTTATATTTTATTTTATTGGTGGTTATGAAAATTTCCCTTTTCCTTCAATTGATTATGCTGAATTATTTATTTACTCTCAAAGAGATGGAACCTTTTCCTTAATATCATTACTATTTCCTATCACCGCTTGTTTACCTTATACGACATCATATATCGCAGAATTAGAAAGTGGCTATATAAATATTTTACTTACAAAAATCACTTTGACTACATATATTTGTACTAAAACCTTAATAGTAATTATTACTGGATTTCTGGTTATGATTATTCCATCAACCGTTTATCTACTATTATTGATTTTTTCTAAAGGATTGGTAATAACTGAGTATGAAAGTATAACAGTAACTTTATTTGCGGGAATATATAAATCCTTTCCTCTACTATATATTGTTATGACAATTTTAAATGCATCAATTTGTAGTTCTTTATTTGCATTGATGGGTTTAAGTATATCAGCATGGAAAAGAAATAAATTTCTTACAGTAATAATTCCGTTCAGCTATTATCTTTTTTCTGCGATAATACTCAAGCAGTTTAATCCATATCTAAATTCTATAAATCTTTTTACTTTAAATAATCTCGGTCCATTTACTATAACCTCAAACTTAATTTATGAGATTGTTATAATTGTATTAGGTATATATTTCTTCCAATTAGGGGTAACAAAAGATGCAAAGTAAAAAATATAAAGCTATTATCTTCTATGTAAGTCAAAGAATCCAATTTTCTGAAATTATTTTTATTATTGCAGTTAATATTTTATTTATCATAATATCCTTTAAAAACTTTACATTTGAAGGGCTGATTAGTACCGCTAATATGGTCGAGTGGATTATTTGGAATTTAAATGATATGAATTATATAATTACTGTATGTAGTTTTTCTTATTTATATTTATGTTACAAAATTAGTTTATGTACAGGGCAATTTCATTTGTTAATATTAAAATTTGATAGTCGGACGCAGTGGGTATATACTGTTATATTTGCTTTTTTTAGCTTGGCTATTATTTATATCCTTCTTTTATTATTTATATTGATAGTATTTGCAATAGGGAAAGTGCAACAAGGATTTTGGTGGAGTGATATTTCAATATACTTAATGAATGATATATATAAACTGAAAAAATATAATAGTATATTAGTACTCTTGGTTAGAAATATATGCAATATTATTTTATATTATTTAACAATTGGATTATCCTATTATACGCTTTACTTAGTATTAAAAAATAGTAAGATTTCATTTAGTATATTATTAATAAGAATTTTTATAGATTTTGGTATTATAAAATCAATGATTCACTCATTATATAAGTATACGTACTTAGGAAATATTATATTAAATATAAATCAGTATAATCTAAATATAGGTATTAATTATATTTTTTGGGGTATTAATATTTTGCTTAATATTATAATCATTCATATTATTACTTATAAAATAGATTTTACTTTATTTAAAAAATAGCAGGGGAAAGAATGAAAAAAAATTTACGAATAATTTTCATATATTTTAAGAGTTTATTAATTAGAAATATATTTTTGATATTAATAATACAAAGTACTTTTTTTATTTATACTTTCATGAATATAGGTTATGATAAAAAAAATATTTTTATAACAATACAAATATCCTTTATGGGATTTAATAGTATTAATAATTTTCTATTTTCTTGGTTATATTTAAATTTACCTATTCTAATTATATTATATAATTTTTTAACCCAACAATATAGTAAAATCAGATGCTATATTATGTTGAAAATGGAAAGAATTAATATGTGGTATATCAGTCTTATGGTATTAGTAATTATATATATTATTATCTATTACATAATTGGAATCGCGGTAATAACCTTTTTTATTTTTTTATCACCAATGGGTGGAGAACTAACAACACAAATCACGCCAAGTATAAACCTTGCTAGTCAAGTAATATATATAGTTGCTCAAAATTATTTCATAATAATAATTAGTTTTTCAATATGGATTTATATAAAAAACTATGATATTGGGTTTGTTTGTATCTTAATTCTACATGTTTTTTTTGTATTGTTGTCAAATAATGTTACTGCCAATGGTATTCAATATATGCCATTATCCTATGGTATTTATTTTTTGAAGCAGACAGACATTGGCAATTTAGAACTTATCTTAAAAGCATTAGTAGAAATACTAATTTCATCTTTTATTTTATTAATTATTGTTAGGGTAAAACATGATGATAATGTATTAAAAAAAGTTTAAGGAGGATAGATATGCAATCTGTTATTAAAATAAGTAGCGTCTCTAAAAGATATGGTCAAATTGAAATATTAAAGGATATAAATGTCGAACTAGAAAAAGGTAAAATATATGGTATTGTAGGGAGAAATGGTTCGGGAAAGAGTATTTTATTAAAACTAATATGCGGATTAGTTACTCCTACAAAGGGCGAGATTATTGTTTTGGAGCAAAAAATTCAAAAAGGAAGTTTTCCTCAAAAAATTGGTGTAATGTTAGATTCAACGGGATTTTTAGAAAATCTAACAGCGTTTGAGAATTTAAATTTTATAGCTTCTATAAATAACGTAATAAATAAGAAGGATATTAAAAATACGCTTGAGTTAGTTGGGCTTAATCCAGATGATAAAAAGAAAGTCGGTAAATTTTCGACCGGTATGAAGCAAAAATTAGGTCTTGCACAAGCTATTATGGAAAAACCGCAAATTCTATTACTTGATGAACCAATGAATGGATTGGATGAAGAGAGTGTTATAAAAACTAGAGAATTAATTAAAAATATAGTAAATTTACAGCAGGTTACCACCATTATGACAAGTCATATGAAAGAGGATATTAAATTACTTTGTGATGAAATCATATTGTTAGAAAATAAAACACTTAAATTTAGTCAATAAAAAAATAGTAAATGTAATCCAACTATTTAATTTTATGTTCTGTAAAAATATCAATCTTGCCAAATAAAAATACTTATATAATCTATTATTACGTTTGAATCAGGTGAGCACATGATAATCTTCCATATGTGTGTATCTCGAAATGAACTGACTTCTATGAATTAGACCTAAAATTCAAAATCATAGAAGTTAGCTCATTTCGATGTTCTTTCATATCTATTTGATTGGTTAGAATAAGTTGTTAACTTTTTACTTTTCTGTAATCCATAGGTGTATATCCCGTTTCCTTTTTAAATAATTTAGTAAAATAAGAGTAGTTACCGTAACCTACCTTATCTGAAATCTGATTCACTGATAAAGTAGTATTATTTAGCAGGTCTTTTGCGGTATCAATTCGTTTCTGTATAATATAATTAATAAGTGAAATACCTGTTTCCTTTTTGAATAATTTGGCAGTGTAATCGGTATCCAGATATACGATTTCCGCTAAACTATTGCGATTAATATCCTCATTAAAATGCAGATCTATATACTCACAGATGATAGAGGCTACGGACTTTTCTGAGGCTGAAAAAGCAGCATAATCCAGAGAAGTATTCACGATATATGAAATATAAAGCAGCATATTTTCTATAGACTTATGTGAAAGTTCCAAAAGCGTATCATTGGTGTTACCATGTAAGAGTTTGTGAGCTAATATACCTTTCTCTTTCAAATAAGAATAGATAAGCTGTATTACATCCATCTCAAAGCTTACTAATACAGTGTGATTTAATCTGTTTGAAGCGGATAATCCGTGTAAAAAATCTTCACAATATTCTAAGAAAAAATTACGTTTTTCCAATTGTAAGTATTCGTCTAAAAGATTAAGATTTGGCAACGAATACTCTGCCTTTACAGGAGTATAATATGCTAAGGAAAATACCGTGTCTTTGCATTTAATAATATTTTCACTCATAGATTGTAATTGTTTTAAACCTGTATGAAAGGTCTGAAAGGTCACAGGAAGACCAATATAACAACTTAGTGAGGCATTATATTTCATGTTTATATACTTAATTAGTTTATCACAGCTGGATTTTAATGTATGATTAAAATCCAATAATTTATTACAGTTTATAATGGCGATAAAGCTAGTACCTGTGGCGGAATTAGAATCTAGTAAAATATCATGGGTAGATAATAAATCATGAAATATTTCATGAAAAGCAGTTACAAAACCTGATGAAACTTTTTGTGGGTTGGGGTAGCAGTATGTTATTTCATTTTTATCTGTTAGACCAATTGTATATAAATCAAATAATATGATATTAAACTGATCAGAGATAGGAATGGATAAGTGATTCTTTTTTAAATGAGATTTTAGCTCATCTAAGGTATATGCATTATCTCTCTTTAAATAGGCACTCCAAAAATGCTCTGAAATATTCGCCTTAATATCCTCCCACATATTGGATATATTGGCGGCTTTTTTTGCTTGGGTTGTTGCTTCTACTTTTTTAATAGCCTTTTTAACGATGGTCTCTAATTTGTTAAATTCAATTGGTTTTAAATAATACTCCAAACTCTGTAACTGAACTGCTTTTTGTGCAAAGGTAAAATCAGCATAGTTAGTTAAGAAAATCGTTTGTATATCATAATTTTCTTCACGAATCCACGTTAATAAATCAATACCAGTTCCTTGAGGCATTTCTATGTCCGTTATTAAAATTTGTATAGAGTTATCTCTAATCACCTCTTTTGCCTGACTAATATTCGATGCATTATAAACTTCTGTAAGTCCCAATGCTTTCCAATCCATATTCTGATTCAAAGCACCTAATACAAAACGATCATCATCCACAAGTAAGATATTCATATAAACAACCATGCCTTTCTAAACCTGCAACATTTTATTCACAGGTAAAATATTTACTTAAAACTTAAAATCCCCCAGTTAAAAAACCAGATTATACTTGATAAATTAAGCGAAACACATAATTCATTTTTAGGGTTCAGACGCTCATTCCTCTTGGTTAAACGGAACCATCAATTCTATACATGCTCCATTATCTGCATTATTGGAGAAGTTTAATATATAATCGTCTCCGTATAAAAAGGTAAGTCTTTCAAAAACATTGGTTATACCAATGCGTGTACCATCCTCACTAGCAAGTGATTGATGATTGTTTAACATGCTTAAAATATCATGACTAAAACCAGGGCCTGAATCACTAATCGTAACTTTTAGATACTCCTTATCACCTTTGCTTACTTTGCTCGTTGTTAGGGTAATATTTAGTGTAACGGTTAAGGATACACAATGTTTCATAATATTCTCAATAAAGGTCATTAGTATAAGTGGTGGCATAGTTCCCTCACGGGCCCTAGGGTCCTCAGTACATTTATAAGAAAATGCTGTTCCGTATCTAAGAGTCTGAATGTTTAGATAATCATTGACATGATTTAGTTCATATTCTAATTTAATAAAATCCTTATTGGTTTGAAATAAATAACGCAAGTATTTGGAGGTAAACAGTGCCATGGATTCAATTTCTTTATAATTTTTCGTCTGTGCCATACTGTAAATCGTGGTTAAGCAGTTTAAATAAAAATGAGGTTTGATCTGTTGCTGTAAGAAACTAATCTGAATCCTTTTCTTTTCTAATTCCTCTTCATATAAATTAATCTTTAGCTTGGTTATTTCTCTCATTAAGTTCTTGAATTGTTGATTGGCCTGTTCTAATTCAATTATATTCCCATCCTGTAGATCTAATAGATTGGTTCCATCGTTTATTTTGGCTAGATTAAGAGAAAAATTTTGTATGGGCTTAATTACTTTTTTCTGCGTATATAGCAAGAATACGAATAAGGTAAAGGCTACAATAAAGGCCATTATAATAACGATGATCTGAATAAGAACAAGTCGTTCATAAGACCAGTTATCAATGAAAATGTTTAATGAAAATGGTAGATTCGTATCCTCATTATTAAAGTTTAGGCGGCTTAAGAATAATGGATTACCTTGATCTCGTTCATTCTTTGGTACAGTGGCTGCAAGAGTCGTGTCCTTAAAGCCCTTCATCAACATATAACCATTGGTACCAAGATTCACATTCTCAAGAGGAGTTAGTATATCTTTTGCAGAGATAAGAGATATAAAAGTACGGTTGTTATATGTAATGATATAGTAGAGATAATAACTTTTTCTTATCTTTAGGATCTTCCAATCATCACTGTTTTTAAGAGTTTCCTCTGTTTCTATCATTGTTAAAAATTCTTTTTTGCAAAGAAGGTAATCTGAGTAAGACAGATTTAGGGCTGAACAGTTCATAAAGAAATCTTGATCTTCTAGATACAAAAAATATTGAAATTCCTTTCCTGTGGCATATTGGGTATCACCTACCCTCATTCTGAAGGTGGATAAGGCTTCCAGTCGATCAGCAAAGCTCTCTTTTGCTTCCATATCCTCAATCAAAGGTTCGTGTATGGCGGTCCACCTGACAAAATGCTCCACAGCCACAGTTTTTCGTACCGTTTCATTCTGATACAACGCCATAGTATTGGTTATATGTGTGACATTCTGCTCCCTTGTAATAATAATAGAAAAAAAGCTAACGACTATGTTAATCACAATAATGGGAATGGACAAACTAATTAGTACCTTAATATAATGCTCCAGAGAATGACTGGAACGATACCTTTTTTTTCTCATAAGATCTCCTGTGGCTATGCTAACCCAAATGAATACATATGTTTTTGGGTAACTAGCGCTTGTTTCTTTTTCGTTTATTTTTAATTGTGTTTTTAGGTATATTTGTATATTGTTTCATGCGATCTCTATCATTATTATACAAGGATATTACTGTTTATTCTAGCGAATTTATTAAAAAGTCCAAAAAGTGCTAGGTATATGACGGAATAGTTCTATAGTCTGATGGTGAATTGTGATAATATTTTTGTAAAAGGAGGGAACAAAATGAAAAAAATATTAAAAGGAGCGGGAGGGGCTATAACAGAAGGTACAACAATATGCAAAGCATCACAAAGAAGCACTTCGGGAAGAAGGCTAAAGAGAAGTATTCCTTTATACATTCTTTTATTGCCATCTGCTATACTTTTATTTTGTTTTGCATATTTACCCATGTATGGTCTGGTAATAGCATTTAAAGATTATGCTCCTGGGCTTGGGATCATGGGGAGTCCCTGGGTAGGTTTTAAGCATTTTGTAAAATTTTTTAATTCCTATCAATTTGATTTAACGCTAAAAAATACATTATCCATTAGTATTTATGGAATCATTGTGGGTTTTCCACTTCCAATTGCACTTGCGTTATTATGCAATCAAATTAAAAATCAGAAATTTAAAAAAGTATTTCAGGTTACAACTTACCTTCCACATTTTATATCTACCATGGTAATGTGCGGATTGATTCTCATTTTTTTATCACCAAGCAGTGGTATCATAGCAAACTTTTTTAAGTTGTTTGACATACAGATTCCCAATTTTATGGCTAGTGTAACTTCTTTTAAGCATGTTTATGTGTGGAGTGATATTTGGCAACACTTGGGATGGGATAGTATTATTTACCTGGCAGCCTTATCAGCAATTGATCCAACTTATTATGAGGCTGCAACCATTGACGGCGCATCTACCATGCAAAAGGTTCGCTACATTGATATTCCACTCATATTGTCTACAGCAATGATCTTATTAATACTAAGAGCTGGTGGAATTTTAAGTATAGGATTTGAAAAGGTACTCTTGCTTCAGAATACACAAAATATCATGGGAAGTGAGATAATATCTACATATGTATATAAAGTCGGTATGCAGAGCTTTCAATATAGTTTATCTACAGCAATTGGTCTTTTCAACACAGTAGTTAACTTTGCCGTTCTTTTGGTTGTTAATTGGCTCTCTAAAAGAACAACAGGAACTGGCTTGATATAAGAGGAAAAAGATCCAATATCCCCACAAAAAGTGGTGGAAGAAAAAACATAATGAAAGGCGTGGATATTTATATGAGTGATGTTAAATTAAAACCCATGAAAATGAAAAAGAGCCGCCAGGAAAGAGTCGTTAGTTTTCTCATACATTTTATTGCTGTTATCATGATACTTGCCATTATTTATCCTTTATGGTTTATTATAATTGCTTCGTTTAGTAATCCTTCCGATGTGGCAAATGGTAATGTATGGATATGGCCAAAGAAATGGGTAATAGATGGATACAAAGAATTATTTAAAGTATCCGCTATATGGCGTAGTTATGGGAATACTATATTTTATACAGTGGCAGGGACATTTTTTGCACTATTCGTTAATATAACGGCAGGCTATGCAATGTCTAGAAAAGATATGGTAGGTAGGAAATGGATTAATTATTTTTATATTATTCCAATGTTTATCAGTGGAGGATTAATACCTATTTATCTTGTGGTAAAGGACTTTAATTTAATTGATACTATCTGGGTAATGATCGTACCATTTTCAGTATCTAGTTATAATATTATTGTTGCAAGAACATTTTTTAGCAGCAGTTTACCGGAAGGCTTGTGGGAATCTGCTCAAATCGATGGTTGTGGAACCATCAGATACTTTATCAAATTTGCCCTACCCCTATCCAAGGCAATACTTGCAGTCATTGGATTGTGGACAGCAGTAGGTATATGGAATTCTTGGTTTAATTCGTTGATCTATTTACAAAGTGATACGCTACAACCATTACAACTACTGCTAAGAAGAATACTTATTTCTAATCAGTCACTTCTTGGTGCTGCTACCGGTGAAATGGCCACAGAGCTTAGAAGATTATCTGAAATGATGAAGTATGCATCAATTGTTGTATCAACCGTTCCGATCTTGTGCTTGTATCCATTTTTACAAAAGTACTTTAATCAGGGCGTTATGATAGGAGCTATTAAAGAATAACAGGTATGCCGCTAAAGCGGCAGAGGGAGGTTTTATGTTTAAGAAAGCAGTAAGCATTATGGTGTTAACAGCAATGTTGGCGGCTACATTAACAGGGTGTGGAAAAAGTAATAATACGAATACACCAACACCTACAGTAACAGAGAATGACACAACAACAACAGAACCTACAGAAGGTGCTACAGAAACACAATCCTTTAAAGTGGCTACTGTACGTTGGGCTGATTGGGGCGAAGCTTATCATGAAGGTTTTGTAGATACCGCAGCAGAAAATGTTGGTATTGATATTAATTGGGAAACTGTTTTAAATTCTGACTGGGGTGATAAAAAAGCAGTATTAATGGCTGGTGGAGATCTACCAGATGCATTCTTAGGTTCCATTTGTTTCTCCGCAGCAGAGATCGCATCTAATCAAAGTTCTTTTATTGCTTTGGATGAGTATATTGATGAAAACATGCCAAACTTTAAAGCAATATTAGAAAAAGATCCTACTATGAAAGCACTTGCTACCTCCTCAGATGGACATATTTATGGACTTCCAGGTAAAAAACCTTGCAGACCTATTGTAGCAAATCAAATGTTTATTAATCAAGAATGGCTTACTAACTTAGGGTTAGAAATGCCTCAGACTTATGAAGATTATTACAATGTTTTAAAAGCTTTCAAAGAACAAGATGCCAATGGAAATGGTGACCCTAACGATGAAATTCCTTATGGTCAAGGGTATGCAGATTCAACTATGTTCTTCTTACTTCCTTTTGGTATGACAATTGGAGCTGATAATACTTATTTAATGTCTATTAAAGACGGCGCTCCTGCATATTTACCTACACTTGAATCTTATCGTGAAGGTATTAAATGGATGAACAAAGCTTATAGCGAAGGTTTGATTGATGCAGAACTTTATACACAAGATACTTCTATGCGTGATGCGAAGCTTATGAATGATACTGCATTAGTAGGATCTGCTCCTGGATGGACTGCAGATGCAACCTTTGGTCCTAATTCTTCTCAATATACAGCATTAACTGCATTACAAGGTCCTGATGGAGAACGTTATGTATCCTCTGACCCTGAACACTGGAATTATAGTAGAAATGAATTTATGATAACTTCAGCTTGTGAAGATCCTGGTGCCCTTCTTAGATGGATGGATCAATTCTACACAGAAGATGCTTCTATTCAAACATTTTATGGTTCCTTTGGTGTAGGCGTAGAAAAAACTGGTGATACTTATTCCTTACTTCCACCAACTGATGGAAATTCTGCAGATACATTTGCATGGATTAGCTCACTTCGTGATTTTGGACCTAAATATGTAGAAGAAGGATTCAATGATAAAGTGAACTTACCTACAGATAGTGGGGATGGCTTAAAATTAGCATTAGATCAAGACTTAAGACAATATGCAAAACCTGCATATCCAAATGTAAGTTATACCAACGAACAGTTAAATGAGTTATCAATTCTGTATATTGATATTAGTACATACGTAACAACTATGCAGGCAAAATGGGTAACTGAAGGCGGAATTGATGAAGAATGGGATACCTATCTAGAAACCTTAAAACAAATGGGTTACGATGATTTCATGAAGATTCAACTGGATGCTTACAATAATTATCAAGAAAATGCAAAATAAAAATCAAATCATGACCCTTGCAATTACAAACGGGTCTGGGGTTTGTAACTGAAGAATTATGTAAAGAAAAGAGAACTGATTACTTTGTAAGCCATGTTCTCTTTTCTTTCACTATTGAGACTAGATTTAGAAATAATGGAAATTTTTAAAAAAATTTAAGAAGTTTATAAAGAAAATTGGTGTAAAGAGAGAAATAAAATTTATGATTGAAAGGTTGCCACAGTAAGATTTTTGTAGTTATCTTTATTTGTGGCAGTATCACAGGAAAACCAGTGATATGCAATGGGTGTAAAAATGTTAGGAAAAATAATTAGATATGAAAAGAATCAACAAGATATTGATATTGTATTTGACCATGGAATGGGTAGAATTTCTATTATAAATGACGTGGTAATACATGTTTTTTCTAAGCATATGGACAATGGAATATCAAAAGCCATAGAAGAAATCAAACACATAGAAACCGATTATCAGGTTGAAATGGGAAGCGATAGTTTGGTTATTAAAACAAGTAAGTGTATCGTCAAAGTTTATGATGATTTCTATGTGGATTTTTATAAGATTGATGGAACCCTTTTGTGTAAAGATTATAGAGGTGTAAGAAAATCAAGAAATGTATTAAGTGAAGAATTCATGGACCTAATGGCAAAAGAGGGTCATCAAACCAAGGCAGAAGCTAGTGACTACGAGGTACAAGTGATCAAAGAGCTTGAAGGAGATGAATGCTTTTATGGACTTGGAGACAGAACTGGATTTTTAAATAAAAAGGGTTACGAATACGAAATGTGGAATACAGATGACCCTTCACCACATGTAGATAGCTTTAAGACACTGTATAAGACCATTCCTTTTTTTATTACCTTAAAAACCGATTGTGTATATGGAATCTTTTTTGACAATACAAACCGTTCCTATTTTGATATGGGAAAAGAAAGTACGAAATACTATTATTTCGCTGCAGATGGAGGGAATCTTGACTATTATTTCTTTGCAGGAGAAAGTATTGCAAATATTATTTCAGAATACACAAAGCTTACGGGGACTGTAAATAGACCACAGCTATGGAGCCTTGGTTACCATCAATCTAGATGGGGCTATGAAACCGAGAGTGATGTAAGAAATCTAGCAAAGAATTTCAGAAATTATCAGATTCCTTGTGATACCATTCATTTAGATATTGACTATATGGATAGCTATAAAGTCTTCTCTTGGAATCAAAATGCTTATGAAGATCCAAAGAAAATGATAAAGGATCTAAGTGAGGATGGTTTTAAGATAGTTACAATCATTGACCCTGGGGTAAAGGTAGAAGAAGGCTATCCTATCTATGATGAAGGTGTAGAAAAGGACTACTTCGTTAAAACGAAAGAAGGAGATATTTACGTAAATCAGGTATGGCCAGGGGATTCTGTATATCCAGACTTTGGTAGAGAAGATGTTAGAAACTGGTGGGGAGATAATCAGAAATTTCTCCTTGAACATGGTGTTCGTGGTGTGTGGAATGACATGAACGAACCGGCTAGTTTTAACGGGGAAATTCCTGATGACGTGGTTTTCTCTGATGAAGAGAGAAAAGCAACCCATGGGGAAATGCACAATGTCTATGGACACCTTATGTCTAAGGCTACCTACGAAGGACTAAAAAAACATGATAACAGACGACCTTTTGTAATTACGAGAGCCTGCTATGCAGGGAGTCAGAAATATACAACCGCTTGGACAGGTGATAATCATAGTATATGGGCTCATTTGCAGATGGCAATTCCTCAGCTTTGTAATCTTTCCCTAAGTGGTATGGGTTACGTTGGAACAGATATAGGAGGATTTGGTTCAGATACAACCAGTGAACTTTTGGCTAGATGGGTACAGATGGGATGCTTCTCGCCTTTATTTAGAAACCATTCTAATAAAGGAACCATACAACAGGAGCCATGGCAGTTTGGCCAAGAGACCATGGATATCTATAGAAAATATGTGGAATTAAGATATGTTTTCTTGCCATATTTGTATGATTTATTTGTGACAGGAGAACAAACAGGATTACCAGTTTTGCGCCCTCTGGTTCTACATTACGAAAAGGATACAAAAGTGCATGAACTAAACGATGAGTTCTTAGTTGGAGAATGTATTCTAGTAGCTCCAATCACTATGCAGGGGGCCACTAACCGTATGGTTTACTTACCAGAAGGAACGTGGGTTGATTATCATACAAAAGAAGTGATAGAAGGTGGTAAGTACTTTATTGCCAAGGCCCCAATTGATATTTGCCCTATGTATATGAAAGCTGGATCCATATTACCGAATTACCCTATTCAACAATATGTAGGTGAAAAAAATATATCCACATTAATTCTTGATGTATATCAAGGAGTAGGAAGCTATGAACATTATCAAGATGATGGAGAAAGCTTTGATTACGAAAATGGCATCTATAATACATATCAATTTACCATCACCGAGGACCATATTTTTAAGGCAGAACTTACCTATAACGGATATGACAAGGTATATGATTCCTTTGTGGTTTGGTATGAAGGCAAAGAAATTGAGATGGACTTTAAAAATAAGAAAACTGAAATAAAACTAAACTGAAATAAAACTAAACTGAAATAAAACTAAACTGAAATAAAATGAAAGTAACAAGAAATATATAATTCGTATCGTGGGATGGGTGTAAAAAGGATGAAAAAATATAAAGTTAGAAGATCTAAGTATAGCATATTCATTGGCCTAACGAGTTTGTTTCTTCTAGCGTCCATATGGATCGTTATAAACTACATGGTTAAGTCAAATAATGACGCAACTTATGGTATGGATGAAGCCTATGTATTTGATAATTCCTATACATACGGAGTAAATGCACCAAAATCTGGTGCATATACTCTAGTGGTAAGTGGAAGTGATCTAGATCAAAAAAAGATTAAGGTAAATGGATTAGAACAGACACTTGCTACGGGTAAGAAAGCCACTATTCATTTAAACAAGGGGATTAACACTGTAACCTTTATAGATGGTCAGGATATTGATAAAATAACCATTAAGGATGCTGGGAAGAGAAGGGAAACTGGTGGATTTGTTACTTATGATTCCTATGAAGCAGAGGAGTGTAAGGTTACTGGTGAAATAAGTGATCATAGTCGTATATACAGAGACTTTGCAAGTGAAGCCTCACAAAGAGGATATGTAGCCTTAAAAAATACTGGTGATTATATTTCATTGCAATTAAAAAGGGATACCAATGCCTTGGTTATAAGATATGCGATTCCTGATAGCGAAGATGGAAATGGGTTAAAGGATAGTTTATCCCTATATTTTGGAAAGGATAAAACCACTATAGAAGTTACTTCTAAATATAGCTGGGTTTATGGAAATTTTCCATGGAGTAATGATCCAAGAACTGCAGATAAGGGTGGTCCTCACATGTTTTTTGATGATGTGAGAGTTAAGCTAGATAAAACCTATCCAGCTGGAACAGAACTAAAAATCATGAAAGATATGGAGGATACTGCCGCTTACTATCTCATTGATTGTATCGAAACAGAAGAGATAGATGAACCACTGCAGGAGCCTCCTAATGCATTAAATATTATGGATTATGGCGCTGTTCCCAATGATGGTATTGACGATGCACAGGCAATTGATGAGTGTATTGCACAGGCTATAGAAGAGGATAAAGAAGTGTATCTGCCTGCTGGTGTATTTGAAATTGGAAATCCTGTTTTTGTCAGAGGATTTGTACTTAAGGATAATAACATCACCATAAGAGGTGCTGGAATGTGGCATACTATACTTCATGGCAATACAGCAGCCTTTACCGTTAGAGCAGGTAATATATCCTTCTATGACTTTTCCCTACTTGGGGAAGTAACCAGTCGAAAAGATTCCATTGACCCGCCTGCTTTTTCCTTGGTGACCCCGGTAAAAGGGATGGAGAACATCACAATTCAGAATATCTGGATGGAACATTGGAAGGTGGGGATATGGGCAGATGTAACCAATGGTATGAATATAGTGGGGTGTCGTATCCGCAATACCTTTGCGGATGGAATTAATTTATGTGCTGGGACCTCAAACAGTGTTGTAACGCAAAATGATATCCGTAATACTGGAGATGATGGTATCGCAATGTTCAACCGTGGTGTGTTAGATGAAAACAATAAAGTATTATATAATACAGTGTCACTACCTTGGCTTGCAAATAATATAGCTTTATATGGTGGGAAAGATATCGTCATTAAGGGTAATTGGCTAAAGGATACCATATGTTTTGGTGGCGGTATTAATATTAGTACTAATTTTAAACCACAGGTATTTGAAGGAACCATACTAGTAGAAGGCAATAAGTTGGAGCGGTGCGGTAGTAAAGAAAATAATATAAACGCCGATTATGGTGCCATCTGGATCAATACAGTAAATGGGTATGATAATCTTGCGAATACTATTATTAGAGAGAACGAAATACTGGATAGTACATACCAAGGTATCTCCTTTTTTAACAGCGGGCTAGTGGAAAATATACGGATTGAAGATAACCAGATAAAAGGTGTAGGTACCTATGGAGTTGAAGTTGGCAAGGAAGTAAGAGGATTTGCGGTTATGAAGGATAATCATATAAGTGGGTCTGAACTGGATTTGGTTCATACCAATGAAAATGAGAGCTTTGAAATTTATGAAAAATAATAAGTCCAAACTTCTAAAAGTCAGTCGAACAGTGAATTTTTTTATCTAAATCAAAGATGATAAACCATAAGTAACTTCACAAATTCATCATAGTCACAACTAAAATAAAGTCTGTAGCATGATAATAAATATTGTGTATTGACTGAATTTATCAAGTGTAATAGAGAATTTTAACTGCGAAGTTTGAGCAATTAACTGCTAAAATTTATTTGAAATTATTTAATTGATATAAAATAATTCAAATTGAAAATGAGGAGAGGCCGATACAAATATTGTTAAATTTGTATCGGCCAAATTTGAAAACATCTACTAAAAAGTAGTCTGGTTTTTTCTATGAAATAATTTCAATCTGTTATGCTTAACTACCATATGTTGATAAAAATTCTCGCAATTTTCGTATCTTTCAGAAGTAATCCAACTTGCTGGTGCTTTTGTGTTGTATTTCATAAGGTCTAAGTATAAATTTGTGCTGCCAATATACATATCATAACCTCCTTTAAAATCCTTGATTACGAGCTGTTGCTTGTTATGTTTATATTATACGCATAGATTGACATTTTGTATATGATCTGCTAGTCTGAATATAAGAATGAATTTATGTATCTATGATACAAAACAATAGTTCTGATTTTTTGCAGTATATTAAGTTTTACTGGGTGATAAAAGGGGTGATTGGATGGCAGTACGTTTTTGGGACCTTTATGAAGAGACAAAAGAGGTTTTTAAACTGAAGATAATAGCCGGTAAATCAGGTATGGATACGGTAGTTAGCTGGGTACATATGCTAGAGGACGAGACAATTGTGTCTAGATTTCATGGAGAAGAATTGGCGATTACAACGGGTATGAAGGCTGTTCAGCCAGGATGGCTTCTAAATCTTGTGAAGGAGATGTCAAAAGATGACTGCGCGGGAATTATAATCAATACGGGAATGTATTTATTTCAAATACCGGAGGAAGTAATTACTTGGTGTGAAGAAAATAACTTTCCTTTACTTATGATGCCTTGGGAGTTTTCTATTACTGAGTTAATTCAAGCTTATTGTATGCGTATTATTGACCAAAAGCAATTTGAAAGAAAGATCGGAAATGCTTTTAGAGAGATTATGCAAGGTTTTTATAATGAAGAAGATGTGGGAAAAGTACTTGGTGACAGGTATGATTTAGAAGGAAACTTTCAGGTATATTGTATCAGTGTGAAAAGAACAATGGAAGAAGAGTTGGATTTTAACCAGGCTGTCATAAAGTTAGAAAATTTATTTGGTTTGTGGAAGGGAAATGATAAAATTAATACATCCTATGGACTGATTCGTATGGAGGAATTTATTGCCCTTATCATTAATAATACAAAAGAAAAACAATATATGGAGTTACCTAAGTTAATTACCCAGAGTTTTTCTTACTTTGCTAGTAAGAATAGATTTTTTTTGGGAATTGGCCCTGCTGTCACTCATATTAAAAACCTTTCTTATAGTTATAAAAGAGCAAGAACTGCCATGAAAATGTCTGTAGGGACAGGACGAGAAGTGATTAATTTTTCGGAAATGGGATTTTATAAAATACTTTTCTCTGTTGAGGATGCAGAGGTGCTTATGAACTATGCAACAGAACTTCTTGGTACCTTAGAAGAATATGATAAAGTGCATGGTTCAACATATATAGATACACTAAGAAGTTATATTAAGAATGATCGAAGTCTGATTCGTGTTGCAGAGGAAACCTTTACACATAGGAATACAGTGAATTATCGAATACAAAATATTAAGACTATTCTAGGGTGTGAGCTAAGTAATAGTGAAGAGATATTTCCTTATCAGGTTGCTTTTTATATTAGGGATATGAATAAGAAAATCATATCATAGCGGTGTGAATAAATCCCTATATTGACTGGGTGTTAATCCTTCTTTTGTTTTAAATTGTCTCACGAAATGTAGGTCACTTTCATATCCGCAAAAATCAGATAAGGACCTTATAGACATATCAGTGGTTGTAAGATAGAACTTGGCACGTTCAATTCTTGCTAGTATGACTTCCTGCATGCAGGATATATGAAACATTTCTTTGTACAGGTGCTGAAAATAAGACGGACTTAAATGGACGAATTCCGCCATGGAATCCACCGTCCATTTTTTATGTGGTGTATTTTGGATATTTATTTTCAAGTGATTCATAGTCTGATAATACTTGTTATAAGAACTTGTCTTTGGCAGTTGTAAAATTTGAGCGTCTAAGCTATACAAGAGTGTTCTCATTAAACTGTCTTGAATCTCTTCTTTGTGTAGGCTATCTGCATGGCTTTCTTGTACCAAGAGGCGAACATAATTAGAGAGACTATTAATCTGTGGAAGATAAATAGGGGTATGAAAGGGAATGTTAAGGGTGTCTAGTAAAGAAGCCTCATTTACAAAATCAAAATGAATCCAGTCATCATTAAAGTTATTTTCTATACTTCCATAATGCATATATGTATTTTTGTCAAATAATATAGCCATATTAGGAGCAGTGGTTGTTTTAACACCATCTAATTCAAAATAAGCCTCAGATTTTACTAAAAGCAGGATATGATTAGATACACCTGACTTTCTAATCATATGAAATTTTGTTTTATGCTTTGAATCATGGCCTATATTCGTTATTTTTATCATAATAAGTACCTCTGGTTAAAAAATAAAAAAGTATAATATGTCAGTTAATCATATTATAAAGCATTGTAGACAAAATGGAAAGATACTAATATAAATGGAGAGAACTATTTGTAACGAATCAGCTTTATCATTCTATGGGTCACGATAGTCTCTATTGATTGCCTTGATGAATTAAAAGTTGTCACCAAGCACGTGAGGTAGGATGTGATAGGTCTGTTTCGTAGCAACTTATGTAGTTAATATAGGAGGACATGATGTTAAAGGAAAAGGATATGCAATGGGTTCAATCCGTAGTAGAAAATATAAAGGAAAAGATGGATTGGGTAAGTGAAAAATCTAAGAATAAAATTCCCTATACCACAGTAAATGGAACACATGATAGTTATGATGATAGTGATAAACCATATCGTATCAGTGAAGGACTGAATTGGTGGACCAATGGTTTCTGGGGTGGCATGATGTGGCTTATGTATCATGAAACAGGAGAAGATAGATATGCAGATATCGCTAAATATTCAGAAAAAGCCTTAGATAAATGTTTTGAAGATTATTATGGTTTACATCATGATGTGGGCTTTATGTGGTTACATACTGCAGTGGCAGATTATCGCCTTACTAAGAACCCAGAGTCTAGAAAAAGAGGATTACATGCGGCCAATCTATTGGCAGGAAGATATAACCCTGTGGGTAAGTTTATTAGAGCGTGGAATGCATATGGAGACGATCATAAAAATATTGGTTGGGCAATCATAGATTGTATGATGAATCTTCCAATCCTTTATTGGGCATATGAAGAAACAAAAGATCCAAGATTTTACCATATAGCAATTAGTCATGCAGATACAGCAATGGAACATTTTATAAGACCAGATGGTTCCTGCGAACATATTGTGGAATTTGATCCAGTGAATGGCGGGTTAGTAGATACCTACGGTGGTCAAGGTTTTTCAAAAGGTTCCGCTTGGACTAGAGGCCAATCTTGGGCATTATATGGTTTTACAATGAGCTATATGCATACAAAAGATGAAAAATACTTACAAGCAGCGAAACGAGTAGCCCATTATTTTATTGCAAATATGCCTGAAAATGGATTGATTCCAATAGATTTTAGACAACCAGCACAGGATACCTGGGAAGATTCATCAGCTGCTACAATTGCAGCTTGTGGTCTGATTGAAATATCAAAAGCTGTAGGAACAGGAGAAAAGGACTTATATCTAAATGCTGCACTAAAACTTCTAAAAGCATTAGATGATAAGAGATGTAACTGGACAAAAGAATATGATTGTATTGTTGAAAATAGTTCAGAGGCGTATCATACCAATAAGCATATGGCTATTATTTACGCAGACTATTTCTTCATGGAGGCAATCTTTAAATTAAAGGGGAATGATATCTTTTTGTGGTAATGAAGTAGTGATATGACATAGGGTATAGCATAGTTAATAAAAATGGGTAGAGAAGCATAAGATTTCTCTGCCTATTTTTTTATAAATATTAATCAATATATAAAATATAAAATCAGTATTTGTAGCATCAATCAGGGAGGCAATTGAATGATAAATCCTTTCAGTCAGCTAATATTGAAGTAGGTGAATTCACCAGTAATATATCTATTTTAAAGTAGCCTGGAGGCTGAGCCAACACCAATATACATTGCCACTCTGCATTGCTAAGTTTCCAGCTATATCTGCCAATTTATGTACTTCCAATCTTTTTGAAGGTCAGCCGATGGGTTGTTTGTTTCCTTTTGCGCTGACTGGCTGAGCTCATCTTGTGAAGCGGAGCGTCCTAAATGAGCGAAGGTAAAGCAAGTAAAAGGAAACAAAGCAACCCATCGGCGTCCCGAGAATTAGGACTAAGCTAAACTGTATAGCCCATAATCGATTTTGCATTTTCAAATGAGCGTCCCTAGAACTATGACTAGGCTGTAGCATAACCATTTGTATTTATCATGTAAAAAAGAATAGATTTATATAAGAAAACAGTATATAATGGTTAATGCTAAGTTAAAACTGCAACATGGTAAACTTGCATTGTGAAAAAGTACATAAAAATGGGAGGTCTCTGGTATGGAAAAACTGGACATATTTATAACCATGTGCTGTTATATGACACTAGTTATAGGAATAGGGTTATTTTATGCGAAACGAGCAAATGAAAGTTCTGAAAATTATTTTTTGGGTGGTAGATCTTTAGGCCCTTGGGTTACTGCTATGAGTGCTGAAGCTTCTGATATGAGTGGATGGCTGTTGATGGGGTTACCAGGAGTTGCGTATTGGTGTGGATTAAGTGATGCAGCCTGGACTGCCATTGGACTATTAGCAGGTACATATATTAATTGGAAGATTGTTGCCAAACGTCTTCGTGGGTATTCTATCATATCAGGAAACTCTATTACGATACCAGATTTTTTTAGTAATCGATACAAAGAAAAGAATAAAATAATTATGACTCTTGCAGCAACTTTTATTCTAGTGTTTTTTACTGTCTATGCCGCTAGTTGTTTTGTAACAGTAGGAAAACTTTTTAGTTCGCTCTTTGGATTTGATTATCAATTAGCGATGATTGGTGGTGCAATATTCGTTGTTATTTATACTTTTCTTGGTGGATTTTTAGCTGAGAGTGTATCTGATTTTATGCAAGGTATTGTCATGCTTATCGCCTTGGTTACAACACTAGGAACTGCCATTGTATATGTTGGAGGGCCCGCTGCCGTTTTAGAAAATATCAAAGACATTCCAGGGTTTTTAGATCTTTTTGGTATTGCTGTACCTGATGTAGCAGATGGAGTGCAAAAGGTTACTAATGGTGCACCAGTCTTTCATGATGCTGCAAAGTATGGATTTTTAACCATTATTTCAACACTTTCTTGGGGACTTGGATATTTTGGTGTACCACAAGTACTTCTAAGATTTATGGCCATTAGAAAACAATCTGAATTAAAGTTATCAACTAGAATTGCAACAATCTGGTGTACCATTTCTTTGTTTGCAGCAGTTGCAATCGGTTTAATTGGTAGAGCTGCCTATCCTGATGCGTTACTTAGTTCTAGTAGTGCAGAAAATATATTTATTACTCTATCCACTAGTTTGCTGCCCTCTGTATTAGCAGGACTTACAATGGCAGGAATTTTAGCTGCAACAATCAGTTCTTCAGATTCCTATTTATTGATTGCAGCCTCAGCATTTTCAAAGAATATCTTTCAAGGAATTCTAAAAAAATCTGCAACGGATAAGGAAGTAATGAAAGTAACACGAATCATATTAATATTAATATCTGTATTTGGAGCGATCATTGCATTAGATAAAAATAGTGTTATTTTTACAATAGTATCCTTTGCCTGGGCTGGATTTGGTGCTACCTTTGGACCAATTATGTTGTTTTCACTCTTTTGGAAGAGAACTACAAGAGAAGGTGCTATTGCTGGTTTATTAACAGGTGGAATAATGGTTTTTGTATGGAAGCTTTTATTAAAACCACTTGGTGGGGTATTTGGTATATATGAATTACTACCAGCATTTATTCTTTCTGCTGTAGCAATTATTATAGTATCTCTGGCAACAAAAGAGCCTTCTAAAGAAATTCAAAATGAATTTGAAATGGCGAAAGTTTATAATGATTAACTAGGAAATAATTTATCATAATGAAATAAGGAGCAGTCACACGGAACGTTCCCTATAAGTTGTAGTAAATATTGCGAACCTAAGGTGTTTTTGATACCTTGGGTTCGTTTTTTTGTAAATAATAGCTTGTCATTGGATTATGAATATCAAAGCAGGTATCCATACAATATAAGAATGCAATATAGCTTTGCAATCAATTATGACAATTGTCATTTGAAATACTTACATTATACACTTCATATATTTTCAATAAAAATGTAATATGGTTTTATTAAAACATATGTAGGAGGATCGTATGGAACAGACTGTTGTTAAGATTGATAACCTGGTAAAAAAATATAAAGAGTTAACAGCTGTGGATCATTTTAATCTAGAAATAAAAGAAGGAGAAATAGTAGGGCTTTTGGGTCCAAATGGCTCAGGTAAAACTACTACTTTGAATTGTTTACTCTCATTGCTAACTTTTGATAAAGGTGAAATTGAAATATTTGGTGAAAAAATGAGGCCAGATAGTTATCATTTAAAGCGAGAGATTGGTGTAATACTTCAGAATGTAGCTGTATTTGAAACCCTGACTGTTTATGAAAATATAGATTTTTTCTGTGGTCTTTACGTAAAGGATAAAGTCGAAAGAAAGAAATATGTAGAAGAAGCCATAGACTTTGTTGGATTACAAGAATTTAGAAAATTTTATCCCAAAAAACTCTCTGGTGGATTACTTAGAAGATTAAATATCGCCTGTGGTATTGCACATAAACCCAAGCTTATCATTTTAGATGAGCCTACAGTGGCAGTGGATCCACAAAGTAGAAATAAGATACTGGAAGGAATTGTGGAACTAAACCGACAAGGCAGTACTATCATTTACACCACCCATTATATGGAGGAAGTGGAGGAAATTTGCTCAAGAGTTGTAATCATGGATAAGGGGAAGAATTTGGCCAATGGTACTACGAATGAACTAAAGAGACGAGTAAAGAATAATGAAACCATTTCAATTGATGTACGTAGTCTCCCAGAAGAAGCTATTAAGGATATTAAAGAATTAAAACATGTGTATTATGTCAGCTATGAAGAGGAATGCCTTCTCATAAAATGTGATGGTGGGAATCATAATCTAATTCGCGTCATGAATTATTTGCAGGAACATAACATCAGTGTTGGTCGTATTCATTCAGAATTACCTACACTAAATGACGTATTTCTTGAGATTACAGGAAAAGAATTAAGAGATTAGGTTTTAGGAGGAGGAAAACATGTATTTTCATTTGCTAAAATATAAATTTAAAAACTTATTTCGTGATAAGGAAATGGTAGGCTGGATATTTGCATTTCCTGTTGCTCTTGGTACTTTTTTTTTTCTTGCCTTTGGTAATTTAATTGGTAATGAGGAATATAAGTTTAGCCCTGTGCCAGTTGCCTTTGTAACAACCAATGAGAGCTCCAATTTAGAGAGTATAATGAGTGAACTAAGTAAAGAAGAGGAAGGTAGTCTCTTTCGTCTCACCAAAACAGATGGTGATAGTGCACTTGTATTACTAGAGAAAAAGGAAGTTGACGGAATTATATATGATACTAGTATACCCACTATTACTGTAGTAAAAGAAGGGTTAAACCAAAGTATTATGAAATCATTTCTTGATAGTTATCTAAAACATATGCAAATATTTGAAGAAATAGGTAGTAATCATCCTGAGAAGTTGCAAGATGCTATGAATCAGTTTTCAAAAGACTTGAATTTTAATGAGGAAATCTCTTTTTCTAATACAAAGATGGATGCTTTATCTGTATACTTTTATGCCCTCATTGCTATGACTTGTTTATATGGATCACTGATAGGACGACAGGGAGTAGAAAGTATTCAGGCAAATCTATCGACCCTTGGAGCAAGAAGAGAAGTTTCTCCTGCTAACAAGTTATCAGTTATTTTAGCTGATTTTACTGGATCAGTCATTTTTAACTATCTATCTGTACTATTGTTGTTTTTCTACCTAATTGTTATTTTAAAAGTAGATTTTGGTAATCAAATTCTTCTGATATTACTTGCCTCCTTTGCAGGTTCTGTAATAGGAGTTTCTATGGGAACCTTTATAGGTTCCATAGGTAAAGGTTCTGCAAATGTTAAGGATGCCATTGTTTCTAGTGTAAGCCTTATCTTATCCTTTCTTAGTGGATTAATGATTAATAATATGAAAAATATTGTGGAACATACCGCACCTTTTATCAACAGAATGAATCCAGCAGCCTTATTAACAGATTGCCTATATTCGCTGAATATGTATGATACATTAGATAGATATTTTAGGAATCTAATCTCTATGGGTATCATTGCGGTATTGTTTATATTCGGAAGCTTTATGTTATTAAGGAGGAATCGATATGCAAGTATTTAAGGCGTTCTTCTTAACCGTTAAGACACAGATTGGAAGTATTAGTATTTATTTTATTATTTTTCTGATTCTTACAGTTATTATGTCTGGCAATATGAAAAAGGAATCAGAAGTGGTCTTTCAGGATACAAAATTAAAGATGGCAGTTATTGATAGAGACAACACAGAGCTAAGCAAAAGTTTATACAATTACTTGCATGAAACACAGATAATAG
>JBKEAO010000091.1:0-10925 GCA_047972335.1 Anaerocolumna sp.
ATTTTAATGATTCTATACGCAGCTGTTTTTATTTTAGCTATTTTTACACCGAATAATTTTATTGCAGTTGCATTTGATTCAGGTGGAGTAACAACAGGTCCTATTACAGTGCCTTTTATTATGGCACTTGGTATTGGTATGGCGGCTGTTAGAGGTGATAAGTCCTCACAGGAGGATAGTTTTGGATTGGTAGCACTCTGTTCTGTAGGACCAATTCTTGCCTCATTGCTTCTTGGTCTTTTTTATCGTCCTGATGGGGCAGGATATACACCTGTTACGATTGCAGGTGATATTAGTTTTACCAGTGCTTTAAGCCAATTTTACCATCATTTTCCTGATTATTTAAAGGAAGTTGCATTGGCGTTACTACCTATTGTTGGATTTTTTGCTTTGTTTCAAGTTTTAGTTTTAAAGATTTCATTTAGACAGTTAATTAAGATTGTAATTGGTTTAGTATATACCTATGCTGGATTGGTTTTATTTTTAACTGGTGTAAATGTAGGTTTTATGCCATCAGGATATTTCATTGGCAACCAAATGATTCATAATTCATTTAAATGGCTATTAATCCCACTTGGTATGATCATAGGTTTTGTGATTGTATCTGCAGAACCAGCAGTTCACGTGTTAAATAAACAAGTTGAAGATATTTCAGATGGTATGATTACTGCAAAATCCATGCAGTTAAGCTTATCCATAGGTGTTGCAGTTTCTGTGGCTCTAGCTCTATTAAGAGTATCCACTGGATTATCCATTTGGTACTTGGTTGTACCTGGTTATCTGATTGCATTTCTTATGACATTTATCGTACCGCCTATATTTACTTCTATAGCATTTGACTCGGGTGGCGTTGCTTCTGGCCCTATGACAGCGACCTTTTTATTGCCCCTTGCTATGGGAGCCTGTGACGCCTTAGGTGGTAATATATTAATGGATGCCTTTGGTATTGTTGCTATGGTGGCCATGACTCCACTGATTACAATACAAGGTTTGGGATTACTATATAAATTTAAGTTGAATCGTGCGCCAATTCATGAAGAAAGTATTGAACTTATGAATGATACTTTGGTATACTATGATTTGGATGAGGATTACTTTGAAGAAGCAAGTATAGATTCCATTGATGGGTTAAAGGATGAATCAATGTAGTGAGTTGATGAATTCCATTGATGAGTGAAAAATGAATCAAGGTAGTGAATTGATGATTCCAATGATGAATGAAAAGATGAATCAAGGAGCGTGTTATGGGATAATAGTTCCACCTGAAAGGAGAAACAATGGACAGTGTAAAAACAGGCGTAATAAGACGAAAGCTACTTATTACAGTTGTTGATTATATAAAAGAGAAACAGTTAACGGATTTATATCTGGCGAATCATATCCCACTGAATTTAGTAACCCATGGGCATGGCACAGCCAATTCTGATATGTTAGATTACCTAGGACTTGGTGAAACAAAGAAAAATGTAACCTTTAGTATTGTAGCTGAAAATAAACTACATGGATTATTTTCTCAACTTGAACAAAAAATGCATTTAAATCACCACGGTAACGGTGTCGCTTTTACTTTACCATTATCTTGTATTAGTAACGTACTAACTTGTTTAGACAGTGACTTTCATCAGGAGAATAGTTTGGGAGAAGAGTGTGAGGAGAAGATCATGAAATCTGAGAAAATGTATGAATTAATTATAGTAATTGTTACACAAGGATATAAAGAAGAAACAATGGAGGCAGCAAAAGCTGCTGGAGCAAAAGGTGGAACAGTTGTTCATGCCAAAGGACTTGGTAGTCCAGAGGCAGCTAAATTCCTTGAGATTACTGTGCAACCAGAGAAGGAGCTTATATTAATTTTAACCAAACGTGAACTAAAATCTGATATTATGGAAAGTATGAATAAAGCAGTTGGAATCAATACCAAAGCAAGAGGCATTATGTTTTCAGTGCCAGTAGATGAAGCTGTAGGTCTAGATGTTAACTTCTAATAACATATTTTAAACCTTGAAAGGACCTTAGATGATAAGAGATTATTTACCCATTAGCAGAGAAGATATGGACAAAAGAGGTTGGGAACAGTGTGATTTTGTATATTTAACAGGTGATGCATATGTAGATCATCATTCCTTTGGGCCAGCTATCATCAGTAGAGTGTTAGAAAGCCACGGTTACAAAGTGGGTATTATTCCACAACCAGATTGGAAGAATAGTGATAGTATAAAAATTCTTGGTACTCCAAGATTGGGTTTTTTGGTAAGTGGCGGCAATATGGACACCATGGTAAATCATTATACCGTTGCAAAGAAGAAGAGGAAAGAAGATGCCTATTCACCAGGTGGTGTGATGGGCAAAAGGCCTGATAGAGCAACAATTGTTTACTGTAATCTAATAAGAAAAGTATATAAAAACATTCCTATTGTAATAGGAGGAATTGAAGCGAGTCTTAGAAGACTTGGGCATTATGATTATTGGAGTGACGCTGTAAAACGATCCATATTACTTGACTCACAGGCAGATCTTATATCCTATGGCATGGGAGAACATTCGATTGTTGAAATTGCTGATGCGCTAAATAGTGGGATTGAAGTAAAGGATATTACATTTATTGATGGTACAACTTATAAAGCAACAGATCTATCTTCTGTATATGATGCCATTACTTTACCGGATTACAATACCATATTAAATAGTAAAAAAGAATTTGCAAAAAGTTTTTATGTGCAATATACCAATACTGATCCTTACAGTGGGAAGAGGCTGGTGGAAAAATATAAAGATAATGAATATATCGTTCAAAATCCTCCCGCTAAGCCACTAACACAAGGAGAAATGGACAGAGTGTATGCACTGCCCTTTATGAGAGATATTCATCCCTCCTATATAGAACAAGGCGGTATACCTGCTATAGAAGAACTTAAATTTAGTTTAACTAGTAACAGGGGATGTTTTGGTGGGTGTAGTTTTTGTGCTTTAACTTTTCATCAGGGAAGAATTATCCAGACTAGAAGCCATGAATCCATTGTTGCAGAGGCTAGTAATTTAGTATGGGATAAGGATTTTAAAGGTTATATTAATGATGTGGGCGGACCTACAGCGAACTTTCGCCATACAGCTTGTGAAAAACAAAATACAAAAGGTGCCTGTGTGAATAAACAATGTTTGTTCCCCACACCTTGTAAGAATTTAAAGATTGAACATGAGGATTATTTAACATTACTTAGAAAACTTAGAGAACTTCCAAATGTTAAGAAGGTTTTTATTCGTTCGGGTATCCGATTTGATTATCTTATTAACGATAAAGATGATACTTTTATGGAGGAACTTTGTGAACATCATGTGAGTGGACAACTTAAAGTTGCACCAGAACATGTCAGTGACAAAGTTTTGGATTTAATGGGAAAACCAAAGAATGCGGTTTATACAGAGTTTATCAAACGATATAAAAAAACCAATGAAAAATTGAAAAAGAATCAGTTTGTGGTTCCATATCTTATGTCTTCCCACCCTGGTTCTACTATGAAAGAAGCAATTGAACTAGCAGAGTATTTAAGAGACTTGGGATATATGCCAGAACAGGTTCAAGATTTTTATCCGACGCCCTCCACAATTTCTACCTGCATATATTATACTGGTCTTAATCCAAAAACATTACAGCCTGTATATACACCAAAGACGCCCCATGAAAAAGCTATGCAACGAGCCTTGATACAGTACCGTAACCCTAAGAATTATGATTTGGTTGTTGAAGCACTAACCTTAGCAAATCGAACTGATTTAATTGGATTTGATAAGAATTGCCTGATCAGACCAAAGAATACAGGATATGTAAGGGGTGAAAGAAAAACCACAGGACAAAAGTCTTCTGGAAAAGCTTCAAAAAAAGACGGAGATAACAAATCACAACGTGGCAAGGGTTTAAGTGCTCCTTCTGGTGGGAAAAAAGATAGTAAAAGTAATGCAAATGGAAATCAGCGTCAAGATACTGGCGCGAAAGGTTATAAAGGTGCAAGTCGTGGGAATAATAATGCTAACCAAGGCAGGCCAAAGCAGGTAAAGAAAAATAATAGACCTAGATAAAAGGTGAAAGGAGAACGCTTATGTCACACTCTACAAAAGCTGATTTGGAAGAATCGTTAAAGAAATTTTTGCTAGTTAAGTCTTTAGACAAGATTACCATAAGCGATTTGACAGATGACTGTGGAATCAGCAGAATGGCCTTTTATTATCATTTTAAAGATATCTATGATTTAGTCGAGTGGAGCTGTGAAGAAGATGGTAAGAGAGTCTTAGAAGGAAAGAAGACATATGATACCTGGCAGGAAGGTTTCTTGCAAATATTTGAAGCAGTTAAGCAAAATAAGCCTTTTATCCTTAATGTATACCACTCTGTTAGTAGAGAAAAAATTGAGAATTATTTATACCGTCTAACCTATATGCTCATAGAAGGTGTAGTGAATGAGCAAACAAAGGAAACTCACATTACCACAGAGGATGCTGTATTTATAGCAGAGTTTTATAAATATGGATTTGTAGGAATTATGTTAGATTGGATTAATAAAGGAATGAAGGAAGACCCTAATCTAATTATAGAAAAGCTAAGTACCACGCTGCGTGGAAATATAGCAAATTCAGTACACAATTTTATTGATAAATAAACACAGTGGTTAACAGGTGGTTATAACAAAACAAAAAAATGATTTTTTATCAAAATAAGCAGGATGATAAGTTTTTTATCATCCTGCTTATTTTGTAAATTGATAAAGAAAACATAGATAGTTAAACTAAGTACTATAGTAGTTAAGTTACAAAAACAAATACTCAAACTTAATGAAACCAATAGACATATTTGTGTCTAGTACTTAGAAAGGTGGTATATTTATGACTAAGAAAAAATTGAAACTTGGAATAGCTGTATTAACAGTAGGAACAGGTGCAGCTGCTCTTGCTGTACTTAACAAAAGAACTGAAAAAGGTGCAGCACTTAATGAAGGTAAAAAAAAGGCTGGATTAGGTGTAGGCTTTGAAGGTCTTAATAAAAAAATGGGAGTGGATCGTAAAAAATGTTCTAAACAGGAATTGGTTCATTCTAATTACCGTAATACAGAACGTGGAAAACAGGAAAAGAATAGCAAAGGGATATACTATACGAACGGTAACTTTGAGGCATTTGCAAGGCCTGTGAAACCAGAAGGTGTTGACGATAAGAATGCATATATTGTGGGTAGTGGTTTAGCGGCACTTGCTACAGCTTGTTTTCTTGTACGTGATGGACAAATGCCTGGTGATCATATACACATTCTTGAAGCAATGGATATTGCAGGTGGGGCGTGTGATGGTATAGAGGATCCAACCAAAGGCTATATCATGAGGGGCGGACGTGAAATGGAGAACCATTTTGAATGTCTGTGGGATCTATTTCGCAGTATTCCATCTCTTGAAACGAAAGGTGCTTCTGTATTAGATGAGTTCTACTGGCTAAATAAAGAAGATCCCAATTATTCTTTGTGCCGTGCAACAATAGAGCAAGGAGTAGATGCTCACACAGATGGTAGATTTAACTTAAGTCAAAAAGGCTGTATGGAAATCATGAAGCTTTTCATGACTAAAGATGAAGATTTGTATGATAAAACCATTGAGGATGTATTTGATGAGGAAGTTTTTGATTCAACCTTCTGGCTCTACTGGAGAACTATGTTTGCATTTGAAAACTGGCATAGTGCGTTAGAAATGAAACTGTATTTCCAAAGATTTATTCACCACATTGCTGGACTACCTGATTTTAGTGCATTAAAATTTACAAAATATAATCAGTATGAATCTCTAATACTGCCAATGCAAAGATATCTCGAAGAAGCAGGGGTACATTTTGAATTTAATACAGAGGTCACAAATGTTATTTTTGAAATATCCAATCATAATAAAGTTGCAAAAGCCATTGAATGTAAAGTGAAGGGTGTAGAAAAGGGAATTATTCTTACTGAAAATGATCTCGTGTTTGTTACCAATGGTAGTTGTACAGAAGGTACCATTTATGGAGATCAGAATCATGCGCCAAATGGAGATGCACTTGTAAAAACAAGTGGAAGTTGGAATCTATGGAAGAATATTGCAAAACAAGACCCTTCCTTTGGACATCCAGAAAAGTTCTGTTCTGATATTAAAAAAACCAACTGGGAATCAGCTACCATTACAACCTTAGATGAAAAAATTATTCCCTATATCACCAATATATGCAAAAGGGATCCAAAGAGTGGAAGAACCGTAACTGGTGGTATTGTTAGTTGTATGGACTCTTCATGGCTATTAAGTTGGACCATTAACAGACAAGGACAATTTAAAACACAGGATAAAAACAAGGTCTGTGTCTGGGTGTATGGATTATTTACCGATGTAGAAGGTGATTATGTGAAAAAGCCAATGAAAAACTGTACTGGTAAAGAAATTACGATGGAATGGTTGTATCACCTTGGTGTACCAATGAATCAGATTGAGGAATTGGCAGAAAGTAGTGCAGTTTGCGTTCCAACTATGATGCCATATATTACAGCTTTTTTCATGCCAAGAACACAAGGGGATAGACCTGACGTAATTCCTGATGGATGTATAAACTTTGCTTTTCTAGGACAATTTGCACAAACCCCAAGAGATACGGTATTTACAACAGAGTATTCTGTAAGAACCGCAATGGAGGCAGTTTATGGCTTACTTTCTATTGATAGAGGCGTACCAGAAGTCTGGGGAAGTGTCTATGATATAAGAGAATTACTTGATAGTAGCGTAAAATTAATGGATGGAAAATCTCCTTTGGAAATACAATTACCAGGACCTCTTCATTTATTAAAGAAACCGCTGATTCATTTTATGAAAGGTACAGTTATTGAAAAATTGTTAAGAGATCATAATGTATTAAAAGATACTATGCTATGATTATCATTTCCACTATAAAAGCTTGATCGTATACCAAAACAAGCACCCCCCGCTGCTACATAGGGGGGGATATTAGAGCTTTTAGGAAACTTTAAATACGAGTAAAGTATATAGCTGTTGAGTAAAGGAATTGTAATGCATAGAAGCATCTAAGAAGGGATTGCAAGAGAATTCTCTTAATTCATAGAAGCATCAATAAAGGATTTGAACAATAACCTTGCATCCTCATTATCATAGATTAAATGTTCTGGATGCCATTGCACTGCCAAAAAGTACTTATGGTCTGGCATATAAAGGGCCTCTACCATTGCATCTTGTGAAGTGCCAGCAACTTTTAATGATGGTGCAACATTTTTAACTGCCTGGTGATGAAAACTATTTACTAATATATAATCTTTTTGCAATATATCATGTAGTAGGGTATCCTCTTTAATTGTTACACTATGTGTTAGCACATTTCTAGCGGATTTTTGTGAGTGAGACAAATTGTGATTGGTGGGATACTGGGTTGATATATCTTGATATAAGGTTCCACCTAGGAACACATTTAGTATTTGTATCCCTCTACATATGCCTAAGATTGGCTTTTGCGATTCCATAGCTATATGAAACAATTCTTCTTCCATGGTATCTCGTTTTGGCATAATTTCACCACATTGTTGAATGGTTTCTTCTCCAAATCTAAAAGGTGTAATATCAGGACCACCTGTAAACATAAAGCCATCACAAATTTCAGTGATTCTTTGAAGAGATAACTTATCAATTTCTAATGGAAGGAGTATGGGAGCGCCTCCTGCTTCTCTTACAGCGTTTAGGTAATTTGAAGCAATACATATTCTGTTGTTATCTCCATCATAATGAGGTGTAACTCCGATTATAGGCTTCTTCATATATTTCTCCAATCTACTAAGATTCACATTATCTTATTTTAGTCTCACTTAATAACTAAGATTCACGGTATCTTATTTTAGTCTCCCATAATAACTAAGATTCACATTATCCATATGAATTCACCAAGTATCTACCTAGTATTATGTCAAAATTTAATGTATGGTAATTGTATAGAAGGCTTTGAAAGTACTTCCTATAGCTAACTCATTTATATAATCTCGGTCATTAAAATCTCCAGTAAAATTCACGCTGTCACAACGCCCGTACCAGGGCTCGATGCAGATAAAGGGTGCATTTTTTCTAGCAGGAGACCATAAACCAAAAAGTGGTGCGTCAAATGAAACACTAACATATGGTTTTTTTGAAGGATCTAATAAAGAAACCATATGACATTGGTGGTCTTCAATAATTAGGGCATCCTGATCAAAAAAATCGGGAGTTATAGAGTAGATACCGTTTTCTGTCTGCAATACTGTCTGTTCATTCTTGGGTTTTGTGATTGCTAAACTTTGTTCATTAGCTATTATATAGTGAAGGGGAACTTTTGTGTCAAATGCTATAAAATAATCAGATTGTTTTTCGTCTTCCTTTAAAGGGCAATAAAATGCCGGATGTCCACCAATTGAAAAATATATGGTTTGATCATCGGTATTGATTACTTCCCAATCCACTCTAATTTGATTGCCTGTTAATGTATACCTGTTTAAAAGTTTAAAGGAAAAGGGATAAACTTTTTTGGTCTCATCTGTTGCACTAAGTGAAAAAAGTATGGTGCTATCTGTTTTTTCTTCAACTACAAAATTCATATCTCTGGCAAATCCATGTTGAGGAAGAGAATAAGTTTGATCGTTAAAAGAAAAGGTTTGATTTTTTAGACTACCTACTATGGGAAACAGAATGGGTGAATGCCTCATCCAGTAATTAGGATCCGCATTCCATAGGTATTGGGTGTTATCTTGATTTTTAATAATACTTGTTAATTCTCCTCCAGCTTCGTTTAAAACTATACTTAATAAATCATTTTGTAAAGAATAAGTGGCCATTTGGTATCTCCTTGAAAGTATAAATTAACAATTTACTATAAAATTCATAGTATAATTGTGTAAAACTTTTTAGTTAGAAAAGCTTGTAAATGAATAATAAGCTATGATTTTACACACATTGTATCATGTTGATTATATATTTTCCATATATATTTTCTAGAGCTTTTTTCCTTACCATCTTAAGTTTATTATTTCGTTATTTTGCTTGTATCATTGAAAAGTCGAGGTTTCGGTTCTGAATGAACTTGATTTGAAGAGAAGATTGCCAAATACAAGGTGATTCTGATATAATAAATAGGAACAATGACACCTTAAATTGGAGGGCTTATGATTCAGATTTTTTATCCAGATCAGTGTGCGGATTCTGCTTATGTTATTGATTACAAAAATCTCTATAATAAGGGATATAGGGGCTTATTATTTGATGTTGATAATACACTAGTAGAACATGGGGAAGATGCGACTGAGCGTGCAATTACACTAATGAAAGATTTAAAACAAATGGGATTTAAAATTTGTTTAATATCTAATAATAGTGAAGAAAGAGTAAAAAGGTTTAATAAAGATATTAAGGCTGTGTATATTTATAAGGCCAATAAACCTTTTAAGAAAAACTATTTACGAGCAGTAAAATTGATGGGCACAAATATGAAGAACACAGTTTTTATTGGAGATCAATTATTTACGGATGTATACGGTGCCAAACGAGCAGGTCTTAAGAGTTTTTTTGTTAAACCTATTGGTCCAGAAAAGGAAATACAAATTGTGATTAAGAGGTATCTAGAAAGAGTTGTGTTACACTTTTACAGAAAAAATCAGGCCAACAAAAATTGCCACAAATAAAAACTATGGAAAGCGACACATAAGAAAATTATGAATAATTTAATATTAATCGGTTTTATGGGAAGCGGCAAGACTAGTGTTGGTGTGAAGCTAGCCAAGGCCTTGTCTTATGATTTTATGGATACAGATGAATGTATCGTAAAAAAATATGGGCAATCAATCAAAGAAATATTTACTGTGCATGGTGAAACTTATTTTCGTAATCTAGAAACAAACTTTATTAAGGAATTAACGGGTAAAATAAGTAATACAATTATTTCTGTTGGTGGCGGTCTTCCCATACAACCTGGCAATGGTGCACTTTTGCATGAATTAGGGACAGTGGTTTACTTAAGTACAAGTAGTGAAACGATCAGAGAAAGACTGCAAGGGGATATCACAAGGCCACTTCTTATTGGACAAGATGGAAAAAATAAGTTGGAGGAACTATATACCTATAGAGAACCCATCTACAGATCGAATGCCCAGTTGATTATCACAACGGATCATAAGAGTATTGAAGAAATTGTAAGTAATATCTTAGATGTTTGGAGGGAACAATGAAATTATTAGTGATTAATGGTCCTAATATTAATTTTCTTGGCATAAGAGAGAAGACAGTGTATGGGAATCATGATTATGAGTATCTGAAAGAATTAATACAGCAAAAAGCATTGAAAGAAAATGTAGAAATTGATATTTTTCAAAGCAATGGAGAAGGAGAAATCATAGATCGCATTCAAGCAGCTTTTCGTGATGGCACCAAGGGTATCATAATTAATCCTGGGGCTTATACCCATTACAGCTACGCAATCAGAGATGCTTTGGCATCCATAGATATACCTATTATTGAAGTACATATTTCAAATGTCCACAAACGAGAAGAATTTAGACATATTTCTGTAACTGCTCCAGTTTGTACTGGCCAGATTGTTGGAATGGGACTAAATGGATATGTATTGGCAGTTGATCAACTTATTTTTATGGCTTAATAGTGTAAGTTGTATGTTTTGTTACAGTTCAGCCTTCGGCTGAACATAACGACCTTGGCACCGGCTAAAAAATAGCCGGTGTGCCAAGGAAAAGCTTTTTGATATATTCAATAATTCCCATTTTTCTTCTTTTGAGAGTTTCAATGATGGTAAGTATCGAGCAATACATTTCGTGTCCGCTATCTTTTCTGAAACCACCTGCCATCTTCTGGCGATTTTTGGCTTTTCTCAAATCACGTTCTGAGATGTTATC
>JBKEAO010000109.1:0-6495 GCA_047972335.1 Anaerocolumna sp.
CAAAAGATTCACCGTATGCCATGGGAAATACTGACATGTTGAACAGAATTGAAGGGATAACCCTGGATAAAGCAATGCAATTAATAAGTGAAATATGATATAGGCACTTAGCTAATAGTGTATAATTTATTGCATTCCAATGAGTTTAAAGCGAAAGGCATCTTACGGTGGTAGGGTGTCTTTTTGTTGATTAAACTGGTAAAAAGAGGTATGATGGTAAAAATAATAAAAAGGATATTTTAAGGTCAGAAAGAGAAGATAAAATAAATAAATTTAAGAGAAATGTATTGAAAAAGGGAAATGGCTCGGGTAGTTTAAATAAATAGGAGTCTGAATTAAGAAAGCAGGATAAGAGTAAAAATAAATCATTTGAAATATAATATATGATGTTTAGTTAATGGGGGATGATAAATGAAAAATAAGCAACTATCACGGCACAGTATCAACAGTGGTGGAGAATTGCTTGTAGTTGCTATGGTTCATGGGAATAATGGTGTGATTTTACGACATATTTACGACAGGATTTTAACTGAAAATAATGAAACATGTTAATGTGAAATGAGCTGCCAGGCTATGATAAATGTCAAAAAGGCAAAGAAAACGCCTAAGTCAGAAATTGATAAGGCGAAAGTATATCGAAATAATTATTTAGAAAGGTGTGAGAAGAATGAGAAAATATGATGATTTTTTAGCAGAGCAGTTACAGGATGAAGAGTTTAAAAAAGAATATGATAATCTGCAACCTGGGTTTGATGTCATTCGTGCAATTGTTGATGCAAGAGTATCTCAAAATCTTACACAGAAACAATTAGCAGAACGTAGTGGAATTAATCAGGCAGATATCAGTAAGTTGGAAAATGGGACTAGAAATCCATCCATTAATTTGTTAAAAAGATTGGCTGATGGAATGGATATGGTACTTAAGATTGAGTTTATTCAAAAATAGAAGATATAGTATAAGAAGCTTCAATGATTTATGAAAATAAATAGGATGGGGCTTTTTTGCATTAGTGTGAGAAGTGTATTATATATCAGAAAATGATTTGAAAAATTGATATGATTCCATACTCTGCACATGTTGAGATAATAATGATGACGAAATTTGGTTTAGAGGGCAAAAGTAAACTTTGATTATAATATGTTATAGTTATGGAGGTGTTTTGAACTTAAAAATATTATATACTTGTTAACCTACAAATAAATGTAATATTGATAAATAGGTTAATATATAGTATAATAATATTATTATATTGTGAGGTGATAATGGATGTCAGCTATTATTATAAAAGAATACAAAGAGCTTCTGCGCCAGAAAAATGAAATAGAACAAAAACTTCCTTCTCTTCCTGAAGGATATATTTCTACGAAAACTATTAAAGGAAAACAATATCACTATCTACAAAATAGAGTAGATGGAAAAATAACAAGCAAGTATTTAAAAGAAAATGAAGTTGATACAATAAAAGAACAAGTAGAACGATGTAAGAAATATAAAGCTGAAATTCCTAAAATTGAAGTACGCTTAAAAGAACTGGAACAAGCAGCCAAGCTGATTGACAAAAGTATTGCCAGATACCTTACCCTGCTTAAATTATCTTGTGGTATGGATTCGCTAAGTAGTGTGCAAAAAGAACGTAGTGCATCTTTTGCCAATGCACTAAATGCCATTGAGGGTGTATATGCTAGTGAAACTACAGAGCGGAATATTGCTAAATGGAAGGTTGGCGATGAATCCTTTATTTCTATATTTCACTCCACATTAAATATGTACGGCTTTACAGCGGAGGTGTAAGATGAGAGATCCTTATTTATATGATGATGTAGATATATTAAAAAATCTGGCCAATATCAAAGACCATGATTTATTAAGTAGAGCAGAGGCTGATATAACGAACTTATCTATGCTTGCTGTCTACAACCAATCTTATAAGGTTTTTGATACGAAAACATTGCAAGATATTCACTCAAGCATATTCGGACAAATATACGATTGGGCTGGTGAGTTCCGTACAATTCAAATTGCTAAATATGAAGATGTACTGGGAGGAGATACGGTTAGATATACTTTCCCTAAACAAATCAAGAAAGAACTTGATGCTGTAATGAAGGAAGTAAAGAAATTGAAAAAGACTGACAGTAATGATAAGGATATTGTGTTTCGCTTAGAGAGAATTATAGCAACAATATGGCAGATACACCCCTTTAGAGAGGGCAATACTAGAACTTGTATTGTATTTGCTGTATTACTAGCAAAAAATCTTGGCTTTGAAGTCAATCATGAGCTCTTTAAAACCCATTCGGCTTATGTGAGAAATGCCTTGGTGTGGGCATCGCAAGGAATTTACTCAAAACACGAATATCTTGAACGGATTTTTGCCGATGCAATATTAGGCGATAGCCTTAACAATGAAGGGGTATCCTCTACTGTCGCAAGCAAGTACGAGAACATTGGAGAATATAAGGTTAAAGATTATGTGGAGCGTCCTCATGAGTACGTGAAAGGTAAGGAAATGCGTAACAATTAAAAGAAAGTGGTGTTTTTAGTGGATAAACAGAATAATGCTGGTGCAATAGCTTCCAATGCTGGCGATGACTTTCATCAGATTTGGGCGGGTAAAAAATTATTAGATATATTGAAACCTAATAGTAAGCTAACAGCAATATCAGTTGAAGGTCCTACATGGGCAGACTCAATAGAAATTGAGGACGAACAAAAACTATATTCTATTGACTTGGCCGAGTATTATGGAGCGATTACAAAGCAGCAGGAAAAAGCATTTCTGGATTTTGTAAAAAATGATAAGCACTTTTCAAGGTATTATGATGGTATTTTTATTTTATTTAGGACAGGACTACGAATTTCAGAATTCTGTGGATTGACCATTGGAGACATTGATTTTGAACAGAAAAGAATTTCTGTTACTCATCAGCTTCAGCGCAAGAGAGATATGGAATATATCATGGAAGAACCTAAGACTTCATCAGGTATTCGCTATATTCCAATGTCTCAAGATGTAAGTGAGTGCTTTCGGCATATCCTTTCAAAACGAAAGAAGCCTAAAGTGGAACCGATGATCGATGGAATGTTAGTCTGCCAAAGGTATTTTGCCCTGTCGTAAAAGTTTTTAATTTACGACAGGTTTTACGACACCTGATGGATAAGTTAAGCGCAAATAAGCAAATTTATACCAAAAAACGGTAAGAATGGCACTGTCGATAAAATGGCGTAAAATCAAACAAAAGTCAATAAAATCAAGCACTTATAAGGAGATTCAATAGATGATAAAAGTACTATTCGTCTGCCACATAGGTAGTTGCTTATTTAATTTAGTAAACCGTAATATTTATAAACCCCAAACAAACCCCAATACAGTAAAAAACCACTCATTTTCTGAGTGGTTAAATTATTATAAATCGCTACATATACTGATTTTGCTGATTTTTTTATAAGCTCCCGACGGGACTTGAACCCGAGACCTCTACCTTACCAAGCGATTTATAGTATATGTCACCACATGACAATGAGCGTCAAACACTGATAAACACTGAATTTGTAAAAACAATACAATTGATAAAAATGAGTATTTTAATATAATTTGATTGAACCATTGATTGAACTGATAATTTAAACAATCTTATTATTATACCGATTAATTGCATTTTTATACATATCTTTATCTACATGCGAGTAATTATCTAGTGTTGTTTTAACAGAAGTATGTCGTAATATTTCTGCTACAACCTTGGGATTTTCACCATCACGCATCATGTTAGTGCCAAGGCTATGCCGTGCGTCATATAGCCTAATTTCATTAAGGCCATTTTTGTCAACAATTTTATCAAACCGTTGATGTAGATAATTAACCGTCATGGGACGAAAATCAGGCATTAAACAATTAATAAAATTATTGTCAGGGAGTGATGCTAAGTCATTTTTTACATATTGCCTATATAATGCTGTTTGTGCTATCTTTAATTTTTTCAAATGTTTTTCTAGACTCGAATCAATATAGACTTCGCTATGTGCCTTATCATTTTTTAAATCAGTAATATCACGTTCTGGACCAATTCCAATAGTAGGAGTAAAATAGTCACCGAACCAGTCACACCATCGCAATCCACAAACCTCACCTGGTCGCATACCAGTGACAAAGAGAATCCACAGAGCAGTATAACAACTGGATTCTTTAACATCTTCTAATTTTAAGAATTCATTTATCTGTTTTTGGGTCCACGTTTTTTTCTTTTTTCTTTTGATAGCTGGCTTCCTGACTCCGATACATGGATTGGTTCTAATATATTTCATTTCGATGGCAAAATCCATAATGAGTTTGATTGCTCCAAGAATTTTACTAATAGTCTCAGGAGCATAATCAAGTGTAAGCATAAATTCTGTAATATCGATAGGCTCTATATCTTTGATTAATTTATTTTCAAAGGTGTTTTTCAAATAAATATTATATGTATTTTTATTTTGTCTATAAGTAGCTCTTGCGACTGTTTTCTCTCTAACACCCAACCATTTTTCAGCTATGAAACCAAAGCTTTCTCGATCAGGGACCTTATGTCCGTTTTCAATAACTACTTTTTTCATTTCAATTTCAGCCAATTGTGCATCAGGCTTCTTTTCAAATCCATCCGACCAATCATATTGTCTTTCACCATTTTTCATGCCAAGATAAACAGCGGCATACCATTTACCTTTCTTCTTGTGAATGCTCATTATATCATTTCCTCCTTAATTTTGGGTATAAAAATACACCTATTGCGGCGCGTTCATTTAAATGATATAATATGACCTGTGATTGGTTATTATATCGGTTTTGCACCGAATAGTATCTATGTGAACAGTCCTTTGGTGGTGGTACACCTGGGGCTGTTTTTTTTATTTATAAAGTTTTAATTTTACTAAGTTTATGTCATATCCAGTTAAGTGAGCTAACTGCTCTTGTGTATATTCATGATATTCTTTAATCAATGAATCCGAAAGGAGTAATTCGGCAGAGAATATATTTGCTCGTCTCTCAATCTTGGAAGTGAGTATTAGGGTATGTTTATTTAAAAAGTAACAATTTTCTTTTGGGTCCATAATAGCATGTCCAAGCTCATGAGCCATGACAGTATTTTTATATGCATCATTCTCAATATCTGAATTTATGTAAATGCACTTATGATGTTTTAAATATTTATAATATCCAGAGAGTTTACCTAATGGTTGTTGAAACACTTGAATATTTAAATTATCTGCTATCACAAAAGGATTATTGGTATTATATAATTTAGTATAGTAAGCTACAATTTTCTTTATGTCTCTCCCCAAGTTCTCTCACCTACTTTTTGTTTTTATTTGGGTTATATTTTTCCTTGTTAATAATTTTCAGTTGCTTAAGACTTAAATTAATAGCATCCTCTAACAAAGACAAAGATTCAGGGTCAATTTCTTCTCCGTTGTAATGTAATGGTCCATCTTCTCCAGTTTTTATTTTATTCATTATGTTGTCTAAGTCTTTCTTTATATCTCTCTCATCTTTTTTGTTCAGTGAACTTGTTTTATCTTCTGATTCTTCTATTCCTGTGAGCAGATAATCTAACTTAACACCAAAGTAATCAGCTATACTTTTTAATTTTGCGGAATTCGGTGTGCTTTTATCTAGCTTGCTTACATAACCTTTTGCAAAACCAAGCTCTGTCTCTAGTCGGTTTACTGAAATTTCATTCCTTTTACATAGTTCTTTAATGGTATCTCTTAGGGTCATTTTGCACCTCTTTCTAGGGTTCTGAAAAAAACGCAAAAATAATACTTGACATTCTGAAAATATCGCTTATAATGTAAATATAGCTTCTGAAAATATCGCAATTATAAGTAAAAATAAAAATGCCCTGACTATAAATATAATTTTTGCTCGACACATAAATTATAGAATATTTTCAGAACATTGTCAAGAAAATTATGTGATATTTTCAGAAGTAAAAAAATATGAGAGAAGGTGATATATTGCATCAAAAAATTAAGGAATTATGTAAACAGAAACAAATATCAATAAATAGGTTAGAGCAAGACTTAGGTTTATCAAAAGGATATGTTTGCAAACTCAACAATTCTAGTCCATCAGTTGAGAACGCAAAGAAAATAGCAGACTACTTAGGAGTTCCAATTGAAGAACTTATCAAAGAAGAAGTTAAAACAGGATAGGAGGTACTATGGAACAAGCGTATTATACGTTGGAACAGGCAAGTGGAATTCTTCAGATATCAAAAAGGACTATTCAACGTAGAATTGTGGATGGAAAAATTCCAAAGGCAAATTTCTGTGGAAAAATATTAATTCCAGCATGGTTTTTTAAGCAAGGACTCGAAAAAGAGTCACTACATATAGAGAAATAGGAGGTACGTATTGAACGAAATTAAAATGTTTACAAATGAAGAACTTGGAATACAGGTTCGCACTATTATGAATGAAGATGCAAGTATTTCTATTAATGCAGAAGATACAGC
>JBKEAO010000156.1:0-2909 GCA_047972335.1 Anaerocolumna sp.
CAAAGCATAAAAATATGATTATCACGGTAAAAGATGCCGACAAACCGGAAGCGGTAGAAATCGGTAGAAGATTTGAAAAATTAGGATATACTATTTATGCAACCAGAAGTACCGCAGCAGCTTTAAATGAGGCAGGTGTAAAGGCTCGTAAGGTAAATAAATTATCCCAAGAATCTCCAACGGTAATGGATTTGATTCTAGGACATAAAATTGATCTTGTAATCGATACCCCTACCCAAGGAAGAGATAAATCCAGAGATGGATTTTTAATCAGACGTACGGCGATTGAAACAGGTGTGAATTGTATCACAGCAATGGATACAGCAAATGCATTAATCACAAGTTTGGAAAATGCTAGCAATGAATTAACCTTGGTTGATATCACTTCCATATAAGAGATTAGAATGATTCCCCATCGAATGTGTGAAGCAGGAGATGGGGGATTTTTTTCGTGACAATTAAATTCTGCTAATAATTTAGATTGTTCATGACAATTGAAGCGGCTTGCTGATTCATATTGTTGAATATGGGATTACTTTTCACAGCTGTTATGTTATTGTAAAAAAACTGTTATACACAAGCTCTGGTTCGTCAAATTTCATTTATCGGGCAACTCATTCTAATAAAATTAGTTGTGCATAGTAACTAGAATATTACATATACTTAGAATAATATAAATACTAGAATATCACATCACTAGAATATCACATCACTAGAACATAATGGTACTGGAGTAAAATATCTGTCATAATGGTACTAGAAGTAAATATCTTGGCTTTAAATATTATACAATGTATAGAGGAATAAATAATGAAAAATCAAAGCTTCTTCGTTATTTATTTAAGCAGTATCGCAAGTAGAACTTGCGATATGCATGGAGGATTAGAATGAAAGAAGAAACTTACCCATTTGTTATGCAACCCCTTCCTTATGAATATGATGCTTTATTACCAATACTGGATGCAACCACCTTGACCTTTCACCACGATAAGCATTATAAAACTTACGTAGATAATCTTAATAGTATACTTGCGGATTATCCAGAATTGCAAAAGATGAGTTTGCAAGAATTGCTGATTTATGCAGAAAAATTACCCAGTGGAATTCAGACATCAATAAGGAATAATGCAGGCGGAGTTTACAACCATGCGTTGTATTTTGATAGCATGAAAAGTCCTTGTGGACAGGAAATGATGGGAGAATTACAGCAGGCAATCGAGAGAGATTTTACAACCTATTTGTTGTGGAAAGAACAAATGAAACAGGCAGCAGTATCACAATTTGGCTCTGGTTGGGCGTGGCTTGTATCGAATCCTGCAGGAAAGCTTAGTATTGTTAACACTCCGAATCAAGAGGTTCCTAATTTGTTGGAATATATACCTGTATTATTAATTGATGTATGGGAACATGCGTATTATCTAGAATACCAGAATAGACGAGCGGATTATGTAGACGGATGGTTTCAACTTATAAATTGGAAAAAGGCCAATAGAAGATATGAATTGAGAAAAGTTTAACGCTTCAGTGTTTTAATACATGCTTGTTCACAAGCAAAACTTGCGATATGCATGTGTATTATACTGAATGCCGTTGCCGAAGATTCTGTAGTATAGTATACTGTGTGTATACAACTTGTTTTATATTAGGAGGAACCATGGAAGTTTTGTTATTAATAGTAGCAGCGGTAATTTTACTTTGCATTTTTGCCAATAAATTTTCAGACCGATTTGGAATGCCGGCACTTATTTTATTTATGATTTTAGGTATGATATTTGGTTCAGATGGAATTTTTCGCATTTCCTTTGATAACTACCTGACGGCACAAGATATTTGTACTGTTGCATTGACTTTCATAATGTTTTATGGAGGTTTTAGTACAAAATGTGATGTTGCTAAGCCAGTTTTTGGAAAAGCAATTGCTCTTTCTACCATTGGTGTGGTGTTAACAGCAGCTTTTATAGGAGCATTTTGTTATCTTCTCTTGGGTTTTTCCATGAGGGAAAGTTTCTTGGTTGGGGCTGTATTAAGCTCAACAGATGCAGCAAGTGTGTTTTCCATCTTACGATCGAAGAATCTAAGTCTAAAAAATGGAACTGCTTCACTTCTTGAGTTAGAAAGTGGAAGTAATGACCCTATTGCATATATGCTTACCATGATTGGTATATTGCTATTTAAAGAGGATAAGATATCGTTTGGTTATACGTTATTTTCACAAATTTTTTATGGTGCTATCATCGGTGTTTTGATTGCAGTTATCGCAATAAAATTGCGAAAGAAAATAACTTTTTCAAATGGAAATTTTATAACTATTTATATGGTTGGCATATTGCTGTTGTCATTTGCATTACCGCAAATCATTGGTGGTAATGGATTCCTATCGGTTTATTTGACTGGAATTATATTGGGAAATAGTAAAATCGAAAACAAAGCAGAATTGGTTCATTTTTTCAATGGAATTACAGGTCTTGCTCAGATATTGATATTTTTCTAGCTAGGATTATTAGCATATCCGCATATGCTTCCTGAAGTTTTTTTGCAAGCATTTTTGATTGCTTTATTTATTTTAATCGTTGCAAGACCAATTGCAGTAATGTTCGCACTTTTGCCATTTAAATTAAATGTAAGGCAGTATCTGCTGGTATCTTGGGCAGGGCTAAGAGGTGCAGCCTCTATTGTATTTGCTATTATGGTTTTAGCGGATGGAATTACAATGAATATAGACTTATTTCATATTGTATTTCTAATTTCCTTGCTTTCGGTTGGATTCCAGGGGATGCTGCTTCCAAAAGTAGCGGAGAAACTTTCCATGGTTGATACAGAAACTGATATTAGAAAGACATTCACAGATTACCAAGAAGAAATGGCGATTACCTTAATGCGTATGTTTATTCCAGATGGTCATAAGTGGG
>JBKEAO010000089.1:0-23856 GCA_047972335.1 Anaerocolumna sp.
ATCTGCTTTTTGATAATACAATTGAAGATGGAATTGGTATATTGGGTTTGCAATGTAAATATATTCATATATTTGTAATAAATTTGTTGGTTAAACCCTACAGCCCTTGATTTACCAGCACATTCAAAGGATTTCAACTCCAATTTACTACTATTATACTACTTTTGGAAAGAGTTTTGATATGCTAATTTGAAATTCTTATGAATATGCCCCCATTTAAGTATGTAGAGGAAAATACAGCAATGGATAGGCGAAGCGTGCCGACCATTCCATTGCTCTGCAAAATTTAATATTGTTCACAAATAGGAAGTTAGTTTTTTAAAGAGCTAACTTCTTTTTTTGTACCCCAAAATCGAAAGGAGGAACGAATTTGAACGCAAAAGTAATTGCCATTGCCAACCAAAAGGGTGGCGTTGGCAAAACAACCACTTGTGGCAACTTAGGGATAGGACTGGCACAAGTGGGAAAGAAAGTCCTGCTTGTTGACTGTGACCCTCAAGGTAGCCTATCTATCAGTTTAGGGTACTCTCAACCGGACACTCTCCCTATTACCCTACCTACTGTCATGGAGAAGGTAATTACTAATACTCCCATTGAAAATAAAGAAGGAATTTTACACCATGAGGAAAATGTAGACCTAATCCCTGCCAATATTGAACTCTCTGGTATGGAAATATCTCTCGTTAATACTAAGAACCGAGAAACCATTTTAAAGCAGTTTATTGATTCTATAAGAAAGCAATATGACTTTATTCTGTTGGACTGTATGCCTTCTTTGGGTATGCTGACGGTCAATGCCCTTGCCTCTGCTGATAGCGTAATCATTCCCGTTCAGGCAGAATATTTGCCCGCAAAAGGCTTGGAACAGCTTTTACAGACCATTGGAAAAGTTCGGAAACAGATAAATCCCAAACTAAAAATTGACGGTATTCTGCTGACAATGGTAGATAGCCGTACTAACTTTGCAAAGGACATCAGCACTTTACTTAGAGAAACCTATGGATCAAATATCAAAGTGTTTGCGACAGACATTCCCCATTCTGTAAGAGCTGCTGAAATCAGTGCGGAGGGGAAAAGTATCTTTGCCCATGACCCAAAGGGCAAGGTTGCCGAGGGATATAAAAATCTGACAAAGGAGGTGCTAAAAATTGAAAAGCTCCGCCAAAAACATAAAGCTGGCATCAGTAGATGATTTATTTTCTACGGAAGAAAGCAGAACCGATGAAACATTGGAGAAAGTAGTGGAAATTCCCTTAGAGCAACTATATGACTTTAAAGACCACCCTTTCAAAATTGTTAATGATGAAGCAATGCGTGATACAGTAGAAAGTGTAAAAAAATATGGTGTACTTGTTCCCGGCATTGCCCGACCTCGTGATGAGGGCGGCTATGAAATTGTTGCAGGACATCGGCGTAAATTCGCCAGTAATCTTGCAGAACGCTCTACCATGCCTTTCATAGTACGAAACCTCGATGACGATGCTGCAACCATTATTATGGTAGACAGTAATCTGCAAAGAGAGAACATTCTACCGAGTGAACGAGCCTTTGCATATAAGATGAAGTTAGATGCTGTAAAAAGGCAAGGTGCGAGGAATGACTTAACTTCCCGACAAGTTGTCGGGAAGTTGGAAACGGCCGATATTGTGGGAAAAGAGGCTGGCGATAGCGGCAGACAGGTACAAAGATATATCCGCTTAACAGAACTTATCCCTGAACTGCTTTCTATGGTAGATGAAAAGAAAATTGCCTTTAACCCTGCTGTGGAATTGTCTTACCTCAAAAAAGAGGAACAAACTGACTTATTAGAGGCTATGGATATGGAACAGGCTACCCCCTCTCTTTCACAGGCACAGCGGTTAAAGAAATTCAGTTCCGAAGGCAAATTAACCATTGAGGTTATGAGTGCCATTATGAGCGAAGAAAAGAAAGGCGATTTAGACAAAGTAACGCTGACAGGCGATAAGATTAAAAAGTATTTCCCTAAAAGCTACACTCCACAGCAGATGGAGGCTACCATCATTAAACTACTTGAAGGCTGGCACAAAAAAAGGACACAGCAACAGGAGCGATAGAAAGGAGTTTCCTTATGAAGAAGAATAAAACCATTTTCGAACTAATTGACGAGGCTCGTAGGCAATCGGGAGAACCACAGCTTGCCGGACATGACATTATGGCTTTGGAACGATTTGCCCCTGATGTTACACACATGATTGTATTTGATGTGTTGAACCATTCTTCCCCTGTGGGAAATAAGGGCGAGCGTATGCGATTGTTCCTGACTGATTTAGGTTATCAAAAGGCATTGGAGAGCCAAAACCGTGAGGAAGTCAAAATCCTTAGACACGCTAAAATAACAAAAGGTCATATCCTCTATGATGGAGGAAGTGAGCCAACACGCTGAGATAACCGCAAAACTGCCTGTGGCTTTTTTTATTTTCAGAGGAAAGGAGTGATGTGATTGGCAGTATTCAGAGTGGAAAAAACAAGGGATTATACAGTTATGGCAAACCATCACTTGCGAAATACGGAACTTTCCTTAAAAGCAAAAGGCTTATTATCCCTTATGCTTTCTCTACCGGATAATTGGGATTACACCACAAAAGGACTTTCCATTATCTGTAAAGACGGCATTGATAGTATCAATGCCACCGTAAAAGAACTGGAGGCACATGGGTATATAACCCGCAGACGTATCCGCAATGAAAAAGGACAGCTTACCACAACGGAATATACGATTTTTGAACAGCCACAAAGCCTTGATCCTGCTGATGTTCCACCTAAACGGGAAAATCCAATCTTGGATAATCCAGTCTTGGGAAACCAAACATATGAAAAACATATCTTGGAAAAACCTAAACAGGGCGAACCTATCTTGGGAAATCCCCACCAATTAAATACTAATATATCAAATACTCATTTATTAAATAACGATATATTAAATACTCATCAATCAAATCCTTATCCATCAAGTAAAGAGCCTAATAAGAAGATGGGATATGATACGATTGGATGTGCCAGCGTAGAAGAAGTACGAGAATTGGTATTAGAAAACATTGAATATCAGTACATCAAGCATAATCATGACCGTGAACAACTTGACGAAATTGTTGACCTTATGGTGGAAACACTCTGTTCCACAAAAGATATTATCAATGTTTCAGGAGATGATTACCCTGCACAGCTTGTTAAGGATAAACTGTTACGGATCAACAGCCTGCATATTGACTATGTGTTTGAGTGCTTGAAAAAGACTACCACCTATATCCGCAATATCAAGCGGTATCTGCTGGCTACTCTTTTTAATGCACCCTCAACGATTGGCACATATTATTCGGCACTTGTAAATCACGATTTGTATGGCGATAGATAATGGCATTTTGCACCTGTTTTACAGGAATAGCAAGATGCCTTTTTTTGTACCCAAAATCAGCCTGCAAATAAAAAGTCAATAGGAAATTGATGATTTTTCTGGATTAAATTTATATTGATTTTGGGGTATGAAAAATAGACCACCGTTATCCGCTGGTCTGAAAGGGTGTAGGGATTAATTATTCTGGAAGAGACATAAGATATTCTTTTACTCTTCCATAGTAGATACGCAAAAACTTATTAGCGCCTGCGGTCATATAGACGTAGTAAGGTTTTCCCTGAGCACGTTTCTTGTCTATAAACGCATATACAGGATCATCCTGAGGTTTTGTTTTGACGAGACAGTCCATGACCTGAAATAAGGTTTTTCTAAGTACAGAAGAGCCTCTTTTAGAAGTAGGAACACTTTTTTGTTCATAGGTTCCTGATTCATTTACACCTGGGTCTACACCAGCAAATGCTGTAATAGCACCTTTATGAGTGAATCGCGTGACATCTCCGATTTCAGCCATAAGCTGAGGACCAAGAGACGGACCAACACCTTTCATTTCCATAACAACAGGATATTCAGGGAGTTTGGCTGCAGTTTCATTCATCAGGGTACGGAGTTCTTCCACGGTCTTAGAAGCAGTGTTTAATTGTTCTACGGCCTGTTTAACTATCAGTTTGGTTAAATCATCTTTTGGAAGTACAGGAACAAGTTCCTTTGCTATTCCGTGGATTTCTTCAGCTTTATCTTTGCTGAAGTTGTACTTCTTACGTTTGCACCAATTCTTATAATGGTCAACAAATGCATTTGATGACATTTTACGAACACAGTCCACATGCCAGTATGTAGTAGCAAAATCAACCCATTTTTGGCTGCCATCATCACGAGCAGGGCTGTCAAAGTAAGTATTAACACCTGGGTAAGTTTGATCTAGAATACCGATGAGGTTATTCTTCATAGCTGTTTTGTGCTTCATGTAGAAACCAAACTGACGGTTCATAGTCTTTAATTGATTACGTATTTCGTCCATGAGACTATACTGTTTCAATTCAGTCCAACTGTCAAGTGTGTAGCGGGCTATTTTTACAGCATCGGCTTTATCAGATTTTACTTTACGGAGAGAGTTGTCTCCAAAATCTTTAATGAGCTTAGGATTCACGGCAGTTACAAATAGATTTGCCAGAGAAAGCTCACGAGCCAGTGGTTCGTAATAACGACCAGTGTGCTCCATAACTATGCGGGATTCACCTTCGATAGATTTGATCTGCTCAATCAAAGATTGGATGTTGCCGGAAGTGTGTTTGATTTCAAATGGTGCTGAAACAATCTCACCATAAGGGCGCAGAATAGCAACCATGCTTTTGCCCTTGGATACATCAATACCTACTGCATTCATGTTCATAAAATTGTCACTCCTTTAGATTATTGCAATGGATAAATACCAGTTTTACTCATTGCCTATTCAATCTACTGTGGTGTGACACGAACGTACCTGAGGCAGTTCAACCTGCATAAAACGAACGCTGCGAATGAGGAGCTGGTTATCAGTCTAATTTACGGACGCTAAGTCCAAGAAAGGGAGACGATATACCGATTGCTACCTACATTCTAACAGTTAAGCAACAAGATGGACAATTCCTTACTGGCTGTAAGGGATATTAACCATAAATATATTGTAGTAGATAGGAGTAATAAATGAATACAGATACAATAGCTGCTGTGGCAACGGCAGTTAGTAATGCAGGGATAAGTATAATTCGAATTAGCGGTGATGATTCCTTTCATATTATAGATAAAATTTATAGATCAAAGAAAGGTGATAAAAAACTTTCTAAGGTTGATAGTCATACTGTGCATTATGGATATATTATGGACGGTGACATAGTAATTGATGAAGTAATGGTAGTTGTTATGAGGGCCCCCAATACCTATACCAAAGAGGACGTGGTTGAAATTGATTGCCATGGGGGCATTGTGGTAACAAAACATGTATTAGAAACTGTATTAAAATATGGTGCTAGAACCGCACACCCAGGTGAATTTACAAAAAGAGCTTTTTTAAATGGTAGGATTGATTTATCTAGGGCAGAAGCAGTAAGTGATATCATTAATGCCAAGAGTGAAATGGCAGTGAAAAATTCTTTAAATCAATTAAATGGTAATATTTTTAAGCAGGTTAATAAAGTTAGAGAGAGTATTATTCTAGATATTGCATTTATAGAAGCAGCCTTAGATGATCCTGAACATATCAGTTTAGATGATTTTAGGAATACCTTATATGAAAATGTTAAAGTTAATTTAGAGATTATTGATAAATTGATTCAATCCTCCGCCGGTGGAAGAATGTTAAGAGAAGGTATTAAAACAGTTATTTTAGGAAAACCCAATGCAGGAAAATCCTCACTAATGAATGTTTTAACTGGAATTGAAAGAGCAATTGTAACAGATATACCTGGTACAACAAGAGATATATTAGAGGAATCTATTCAAATTGGAAGTATAAGTTTAAATATTATTGACACGGCTGGTATACGTAATACAAGTGATGTTGTTGAACAAATAGGTGTAAATAGAGCAAAAAAGATTGCACAAGAAGCAGATTTAATTATTTACGTTGTAGATTCTTCTGTGCCCTTAGATGAGAATGATTATGATATTATTGATATTATAAAGGATAAAAATGCAGTGGTGTTATTAAATAAATCTGATTTATTACCTGTTGTTACAAATGCAGAAGTTAATTCAATAACAGAAAAAGAAGTGTTTTCTATATCTACGAAAGAAAATAGTGGTATTGAACAACTAGAAGAATGGATTGTATCAAAGTTTTTTGGTGGTAATATTTCATTTAATGAAGAAGTATTTATTTCTAATGTTAGACAACGGGAAGCTTTAATGGATTGTAGAAAAAGCTTAACCATGGTGAAACAAAGTATAGAAGATGATATGCCTGAAGATTTCTTTTCAATAGATATGATGAGTGCTTATAGTTTACTTGGTAGTCTAATTGGAGAGGAAGTAGATGAAGATTTAATTAATACTATATTTAAGGAATTCTGTATGGGTAAATAAGTAACCAATTTGCATTATTTATTAAAATAAGATAATGAATATTAGATGGTTTTGGTCGAATATATGAATTAAAAAAAAATCGTTTTTACAGAATATAAAAAATAAAAATATATGTAGTACATGAAATTTTTGATTAGATAAAAGAGGAGGATACAATGTCCTATACGTATGAGAACTATGACGTTATTGTGGTTGGTGCTGGTCATGCAGGTTGTGAAGCTGCGCTCGCATGTGCTAGACTTAATTTAAATACAATGTTAATTACAATTAGTATAGATAGTATTGCTTTAATGCCTTGTAATCCTAATATTGGAGGAACTTCAAAGGGCCATTTGGTGAGAGAAATAGATGCCCTTGGTGGTGAAATGGGTATTAACATAGATAAAACATATATTCAGTCAAAAATGCTAAATGTATCTAAGGGGCCTGCTGTTCATTCTCTTAGAGCACAGGCAGACAAACAAGATTATAGTAAAACGATGAGAGAAATATTAGAAAATACGATGAACCTTACGATACGTCAAGGAGAAGTAGTTGAGATATTAGTTGAAGATAGCAAAGTTATGGGGATAAAAACTTTTTCTGGTGGAATTTTTCCTTCAAAAGCTGTTATTTTGTGTACAGGAACTTATTTAAATGCCAAATGTATCTATGGTGAAGTTGAAAATTATACAGGACCCAATGGATTATCACCGGCCAATCATTTGACAGAATCATTAAAAAATATTGGTATTGAAATGTATCGTTTTAAAACTGGTACTCCAGCTAGAATTGATAAACGTTCAATTGATTTTAGCAAAATGGAGGAGCAGTTTGGTGATGAAGAGGTTGTACCTTTTTCTTTCTTAAATTCTTCAGAAGATATTAAGAAGGATCAGGTTTCTTGTTGGCTTACTTATACCAATGAAGAAACACATGAAATTATTAAGGGTAATATTCATCGTTCACCACTGTATTCTGGTAATATCAAAGGAACAGGACCAAGATATTGCCCTTCTATTGAAGATAAGGTAGTTAAGTTTGCAGATAAAGACCGCCATCAGGTATTTATTGAACCAGAAGGAAATTATACCAATGAAATGTATATAGGTGGTATGTCTAGCTCCTTACCAGAAGACGTACAATATAAAATGTATAGAAGTGTAAAAGGATTAGAAAATGCTAAAATTGTTAGAAATGCATATGCCATAGAATATGATTGTATTAATCCAATGCAATTAAAACCTACTTTGGAATTTATCCAGATTGAAGGATTATTTAGCGGTGGACAATTTAACGGAAGTTCAGGTTATGAAGAGGCTGCGGCCCAGGGATTAGTGGCAGGTATCAATGCTGCAATGAAATTGTTAGATAAGGAACCATTGATAATAGATCGATCAGAAGCCTATATTGGTGTGTTAATTGATGACCTAGTAACAAAAGAAACCCATGAGCCATATAGAATGATGACATCAAGGGCTGAGTATAGATTATTATTAAGACAAGATAATGCTGATCTAAGATTAACGAAGTTTGGATATAGAGTTGGATTAATTGGTGAAGAAAGATATCAAGCTTTATTAATAAAAGAACAACAAATCAATGAAGAAATTGAGCGATTAAATAATGCGAATATAGGTGCAACAAAGGAAGTGCAGGCATTACTTGAAAAGAATGAGAGTACAGCTTTAAAGTCTGGTACTACTTTAGGTGAATTAATCAAAAGACCTGAAATTACTTATGAAATGTTAGAAAGTATTGATTCAGGCAGAAAAATATTATCCAAAGTAGTAATGGAACAAGTTAATATTAATATTAAATATGAGGGATATATCCAAAGACAGTTAAAACAGGTAGATCAATTTAAAAAGCTAGAAAATAAAAAGATACCAGAGAATTTAGACTATGATATTGTTCCAAGTTTAAGAAAAGAAGCTAGACAAAAACTAAAATTGATTCAACCGATTTCAGTTGGACAGGCATCAAGAATATCAGGCGTATCACCTGCTGATATATCTGTTTTATTAGTATATTTGGAGCAAATGAGAAGACATAAGAATTAATTAGATAAAGGGGCTGTTACATAAATGTAATGCTTCATTTTATGAAATAATATATTATAGATTTTAACTACTTTTATTTATGTATAAATATCAATTTATATATGATAGTAATGACAAAATCGATTATTAATTTAATCGATCGTATTAAATATTTATAATACAATAATTTTATATATTGAAGCTTTACAATTAGTAACAGTCCTATATTAGTGAATAGGGATTTTTAGATTTAATAGGTAAAAATAGATGAATAGTTTTGAAGTAATATATAGAATTTTCAATTTTAAATATATCTTTGGACAGTGAAAGGATTATATCAATGGATCAGATCTATAAAATAAAAGAGGAAATCAATAAAATTAATGTAGATATAAGTAGTGAACAAGCAAGTCAATTATTAACGTATTACAATATGCTTATAGAAAAAAATAAGGTAATGAACTTAACAGGAATTACAGAATTTGACGATGTATTGCGTAAACATTTTGTAGATAGTTTAAGTATAACAAAAGCACATGATTTTTCAGGAAATTGTAAGATACTAGATCTTGGAACGGGTGCAGGTTTTCCAGGTATACCACTAAAAATTGTTTTTCCACATTTAAAAATCGTATTAATGGATTCTTTAAATAAACGTTTAAATTTTCTAAATGAAGTAATACAGGAATTAGGATTAAAAGATATTGAAACTGTTCATGGTAGAGCTGAGGAATTAGGCAATAACCTAGTATATAGAGAAAAGTTTGACATTTGTGTATCAAGAGCAGTAGCTAAATTATCTTCTTTGTCTGAATACTGTATTCCTTTTGTTAAAGTAGGAGGAGCGTTTATTGCTTATAAAGCAGATGAAATAACATCTGAATTAGAAAGTGCTGACCATGCAATTTTAATACTGGGAGGAAAATATAAAGAAAAATATTCTCTTATATTACCAGGATCAGATATACAAAGAAACTTAGTTGTAATTGATAAAATAAAAAATACACCTAAAAAGTATCCAAGACAGGCGGGTAAACCAAATAAGGAACCATTATAACATATTAATATAATATGTAGAAAACATGTAATAATATGATTTTGAAAAATTAATAATTATACATAAAAATAATATGTATAAAATATGTAAAACTAATTATAAGTTTAATAATTTAGTATTTAATTTGTAAATCTTAATGCTATTTTAAAATAAAAATACTATTTTAAAAACTAAGTATGCTCTTTTAGAAATAAATATTTAAATGATACTATTAAAATAATAAATATGCAAATTAATAAAATAATAAATAAAAAAATATTTATTATTTTATATTTATTGTAGATTAAATATTGAAACATATTTGGATATATGAATAAAGGAGATATAATGATTCAGGGTAAGTTAATAGAATATGGGCAAGATCTTTCTGAAATATCATATATATGGAATTTGGTTATAAAGGATTATGAAGAGGATGCTATAGTAAAAAAATGGGATAATGAAATAGCTATATATGGAATCATTCATAACAAGAATAATAATCCAATAGCTTCTGGAAAACTTTCGATTATTGATGGTAGGTATGAAATAAGTGAAATAGCTGTTCTAGAAGAAGAAAGAAATAAGGGATATGGTGATTTTATCGTAAAATTACTAATTAATAAAGCTTTTATGTCAGGTGCGGAATGTGTCTATACTACTACACCTGTTAAATATAAAGAATTTTTTGAAAAAATAGGTTTTAAAATAATAAATGAAAATATTAGTATACAAAATATGTTAAATATGATATTATTTACCAGTGATATATGTAGAAAATGCTCGAAAATTTAATTAATATGTATAAATATATAAATAAATGGTATTTTTTTAATTTTTAGTCTTTTAAAATTCTTAAATATGTTATATTATATAGATAAATGGTGTAGGGAGATTTTTTTATGATTCATCAAGATAATAATATGGGATTTTTAGAGCAGTTAGATGATGCTTTAAATTTTTTAAAAGATAATGAAAAAATAGTACAAGATGAACTCGATGAAATAAATTTTCGTATAAAATTTTGTGAAGAAAATTTAAAACAAATTAGAGAAAAATTGTATGATATTGAAATAAAGGGTACAAATCATGTATTTTTTTCTCCAATTTTAAAAAATAGTAAGGACAATCTATTTCTTGATTTAATGAATCAAAAAAAAGAAACGGAGACTATATTAAAAGAGGAAGAAGAAAAATTTTTAAAATGTATCAGCAAGAAAAATAGTTATGACAATCTTTTAAATTGTTTTTATACTTTAAAAAGTAATTCTATAGAAGACACCTCAAAAACACAAGAAAATAATAATTATTGTATTGAAAATAAGATAAATTTAGATTTTGGTATTAATATATTAGAAGCCCAAGAGAATGAGCGTAAAAGAATAGCAAGAGATCTCCATGATTCTACGGTTCAGAATTTAACGAATATGATGCATAAAACTGAATTATGCACCAGATTAATTGATGTGGATAAAGTACGTGCAAAGTTAGAATTACAGACAATGATTAGTACAATAAAGTCAACAATCAATGATATGAGAAATATTATATTTGGTTTAAGGCCTATGTCTTTAGATGATTTAGGTTTATTGCCTACAATTGAGCGCTATATTAGAGAAACAAATAAAAGTCATGATGTACATATTTCATTAGAAGTTGAGAATGAGGAAAATGATATATTGCCTGTTATTAATTTAACATTATTTAGAATTGTTCAAGAAGCTTCTAATAATGCTATAAAACATGGTAATGCAACTAAAATATTTATTAAGATTATCTATAATATAGATATCATAGAGTTATACATCAAAGATAATGGTACTGGATTTAAAAAAGGAGCTCTAAAGGAATCTAATTCTAATGTTTTATCTGGATACGGTTTATCTATGATGAAAGAAAGAGTATATATATTATCTGGAGATTTTAATATTGAATCAAAAGAGAAAGAAGGAACTAGTATTATAGTTAAAATTCCTTTAATGCGTATAAGGAGGAGTGTCAAGTAGTGAAAAATATTAATATTATTATAGCTGATGACCACAAGATGATCCGAGAAGGATTAAAACAATTGCTTGAATTAGAGGGTGATATTAAAGTAATAGGTGAAGCTGGTGACGGAATTACTTGTATTGATGTTATCCAAGAGCTGAATCCAGATGTTGTTTTGTTAGATATTAATATGCCACATTTAAACGGTTTACAAGTGTTGGAAAAATTAAGAGATTTAAAATGTAAATCTAAAATTTTAATACTTACTATACATAATGAAATTGAATATTTAATGAAGGCTGTTGATATTGGAGTAGATGGATATGTTCTAAAAGACTCAGAAAGTGATTTACTTCGTAAGGCTATATTCTCTGTATATAATGGAGAAAATTATATTCAATCGGAATTAATACCACTATTGAAGGAAAAGATGGAAAGTAAGGGTTGCCTGTCAGTAGAAAATATTTTAACTAAAAGAGAAATGGAAGTTCTTAAGTTAATTACAGAAGGTTTATTTAATAAAGAGATTGCTTATCACCTTTCTATAAGTGAAAAAACAGTAAAAAATCATGTTTCTAATATATTTAAAAAAATTAGTGTTTCTGATCGTACACAAGCTGCTGTTTATGCAATTAAAAACAATATAGTAGAAATATTTAATTAAAATTATTAAATAATAATATTTACGAAAAATTATATATAGAAAATACAAAAAGCTCTTTATTAGTTTTGAAATTGATAAAACAATAACATTTCAAACTAGTAAGGAGCTTTTAATGTTTCACGTGAAACATTATGAAGAAAAATATAAACAGTAATGATATATGATTATTGTATTATAACTATTATATATGATTTTTTTTAATTTTATGGACTAAGTTTGTAAAAATGGTGTTACTATTCTACTATATTACACTATGTGTCAATAAAACTCCCTACTTCGTGTGCTAATGATTTAAGTAAATATCTATATTTATTTGATGACCTTATCTTCCTGCCTAGGTTCTTTGTAGAGCTTCATAAAACCAGAAGCTTCGTCTCAAAATTCAGACCTTCTACTGAGTCTCTAGCCAAACTTATACAACATTGTCAGACGGTCTTTCCAAACTAAATACAGATATCTTTTAATTCTTTTATACTTTATTTAAGGACTTATTTGTGAATTACGTAATTTGAGGCTAAATAGTTACAAAAAGGTTGTAAAATTATTTATAAAGTATAGATATAAAGTTACAATGGTGCTATAATAAAAATTAAAGTGTTTTTATATATTGATATAACTGAATCAAATAAGTTTTTATCTTCTATAAGTAGGGATGAACTTCTTGTATTAGTAGGAGCTAGAAAAATTCTTTCGATCGCTTAAAGATCTATAAAATATAAAGGTTAAGTATATATTATAGTTCTGTTATCAATTTAATATTAATGATTATCTTAAGGTATTAGCATTTGAATTTCACTATAAAAACATAAAGTTAAGTTATAGTTTATAAAAGTACAGGAGGTGTAAATAATGGGACGTATAATAGCTATTGCGAATCAAAAGGGAGGTGTTGGTAAAACAACAACTGCTATAAATTTATCTGCGTGTCTAGCTGAAAAAGGGAAAAAAGTTTTAACGATTGATATAGATCCACAAGGTAACACATCAAGTGGATTGGGTGTAAGTAAGAATGAACTTAAAAACACTATTTATGAGCTGATCATTGGAACATGTAGCATGGAAGAATGTTTAATTAGCAATATAATTGACAACCTATCAATATTACCTTCAAATGTAAATCTGGCAGGAGCTGAAATTGAATTAATAGGCATTGATGAAAAAGAGTATATATTAAAGAAGGAAATTAATAAAATTAGAGATAATTATGATTTTATTATTATTGATTGTCCACCTTCTTTGAATACTTTAACAGTAAATGCTATGACAACAGCTGATACAGTATTGGTTCCTATACAATGTGAGTTCTATGCTTTAGAAGGTTTGTCACAGCTTATACATACGATTAATTTAGTCAAACAGAGATTGAATCCTGATTTAGAGATAGAAGGTGTGGTATTTACGATGTTTGATGCAAGAACAAATTTATCCTTACAAGTAGTAGAAAATGTAAAGAGTAACTTAAATCAAAAGATTTATAAAGCGATAATACCAAGAAATGTTAGACTTGCAGAAGCCCCAAGCCATGGGCTGCCAATAAATCTATATGATACAAGATCAGCTGGAGCGGAAGGTTATAGAGAACTTGCAAGTGAAGTGATCGAAAAAGAATAATTTATACATATAAATAGAAAGAGGTTTTTATGACACCACCAAAAAGAGGACTTGGAAAGGGACTGGATTCAATGATCCCTGATAAAAGTGATAAAATTAAAAGTGAAAAAATAAAAAAAGAGATAGATGTTTCACGTGAAACATTGATAAGGATTAATGAAATTGAACCAAACAAAAATCAACCACGTAAGTATTTTGATGAGGATGCAATACATGAACTAGCTGATTCTATTAAGCAACACGGAATCATTCAACCACTCATAGTCCAGAAAAAAGACAACTATTATATTATTATAGCTGGAGAAAGAAGATGGAGGGCTGCTAAAGTTGCAGGGCTAAAAGAAGTTCCAGCTATTATTAAAAATTATTCATCTCAGGAAATAGTAGAGATAGCATTGATTGAGAATATTCAAAGGGAAGACTTGAATCCAATAGAAGAGGCCATAGCTTATCAAAATCTAATTAAAGAATTTAATTTAAAGCAGGATGAAGTCGCTGATAAAGTTTCTAAAAGTAGGGCCGCAGTTACAAATTCAATGAGATTGCTAAAGCTGGATCAAAATGTTCAACTAATGCTTATTGATGGAATGATTTCTAGTGGACATGCTAGAGCATTATTAGCAATTGAAGATAATACCCTACAACATCAAGCAGCTTTAAAGGTATTTGATGAAAAATTAAGTGTAAGAGAAACTGAGAAATTAGTTAAAAAATTATTGACTGTCAATGAAACAAAAAAAGAAATTGCCATTAGTCTTGAAAATTCATTTATTTATAAAGATATAGAAGAAAAAATAAAAAAAATAATGGGGACAAAGGTATCAATAAAGACAAAGGCAAATAATAATGGTAAGATAGAAATTGAATATTATTCTACTGAAGAGTTAGAACGTCTGTTAGACTTATTTGATACAATACACTAAAGGAGACATTATAAATGTGGTTAATAGAATACATAGGAATTGATTTGGGATATATCGTTATTGGGGTAGTTGGATTTTCATTACTTCTGTTTTTAGTGCTTATTGTATTAAGTATTAGATTAAATATAGTTAATAAAAGATATAAGAAATTTATGGGTGGTAAAGAAGCAAAATCCTTAGAGGAGCAGTTTACTAATAAATTTGATTTACTGGATGACTTAAAGCTTGCATGTAATAAGAATAAGGAATCTATCGATTTAATTAAGGAAAATATGCTATATACATATCAAAAAGTTGGTATTGTAAAATATGATGCTTTTAAAGAAATGGGAGGAAAATTAAGTTTTACTTTAGCTTTATTAAATGGTGAAGATGATGGATATATTCTTAATTCTATGCATTCAAGCAGAGAAGGATGTTATACCTATATAAAAGAGATTATAAAGGGAGAGTCCTTTGTAGTATTATCTGAAGAAGAAAAATTAGCTTTAGCAGAAGCAAAAAATCACGGTAAATTAATATAGTGGTACTTAAGTCAAAATTCAATTTATAATGTGGAATAGTAATTTACGCATTACAAAAGACTTATAATTTGATATCAAGGTATACGATATTTTAATGATCTTAAAATAGTAAAGACCATTTAATAAAAAGATAGCTTTCTACAATTAATTAGATCTGTTTTATCATATAATGATTTTACTAATACCAAAATAAAGAACCCACCATATCTAATATGATGGGTTCTTTATTTTAACTATATTTTTGGTGTATGAAAGGTAAAACTTGGTGACGTTAATTAAATGTGTTTCATTTATTTCTTAGTAGTATTCATATCTTTTCCGTAGTATGATAATTTATATATGTTTTCTAATTCAGATACTAATGGAAGTCTTGGATTAGCTGTTGTACACTGATCACCAAATGCTAGATCAGCAAGTGGTTCAACTCTAGATAAATATAATTTTTCATCAATACCATATTCTTTTAAAGTTGCAGGTATATCTAAAAATTTATTTAAGTTTTCTACTTCAGTTGCTAATAACTCTACTGCATCATCATTATTTTTAGGATTAAAGCCCAATTTTTTCATTAATGTGAAGATCTTATCTCCAACAATATAGTTTTCATATTTTGGCCATAAGTTAAATTTAGTAGGGTTACTTGTTCCATTATATCTAATTACATGAGGCAATAATATTGCATTTGCACATCCATGAGGTATATGATATTCTCCACCTAATTTATGAGCGAGAGAGTGATTAATACCTAGGAAGGCATTGGTAAATGCCATACCTGCTATAGTAGATGCATTGTGCATTTTTTCCCTAGCAACTGGATCTTTTTCTCCAAATTCATAGGAGCGTTTAAGGTAATTAAATACCATCTCAATAGCATGTATTGATAATGCATCTGTATAATCAGAAGCTATAATTGAAATATATGCTTCTATAGCATGAGTCAATACGTCCATTCCAGTCCAAGCTGTTGATTTTTTAGGAACTGTCATAACAAAATCAGGGTCAATGATCGCCACATCTGGAGTTAATTCATAATCAGCCAATGGATATTTTTTATTTTCCACTTTATCTGAGATAACTGCAAATGAAGTTACTTCAGATCCAGTACCAGAAGTTGTAGGAATTGCTACAAGTTTGGCTTTTTTACCTAATTGAGGGAATTTATAAGTTCTTTTTCTTATGTCAAGAAATTTAAGTGACATATTTTTAAAGTCAGCATCTGGATCTTCATAGAATAACCACATACCTTTAGCAGCATCAATTGCTGATCCACCACCTAGTGCTATGATAACATCAGGTTTAAATTTATTCATGGAGTCTACACCCTTCATGATTGTTTCTAAAGATGGATCTGGTTCTACTTGATCAAAAATTTCGCAATGAACATAATCGCTACGTTTTCTTAATTGGTAAAGAACTTTATTAACATATCCTAATTGTGTCATGGAAGGATCAGTTACAATAAATGCCTTTGAAATGTTTGGCATCTTAGATAAGTAAGCAGTTGATCCGGATTCAAAATATATTTTACTTGGAACTTTAAACCATTGCATGTTGTTTCTCCTCTTCGCTACACGTTTCACATTAACTAAATCCACAGCTGAAACATTGTGTGTAGTTGAATTTCCACCATAAGATCCACAACCTAAAGTTAAGGAAGGCATATTAGTATTATATATATCACCAATTGCTCCATGGGTAGAAGGAGAGTTAATTATAATACGTCCAGTTTTCATTCTATTAGAAAATTCTTCAATTACTGTATTATTGGATGAATGAAGTACAGAGGAATGGCCCATACCACCATTTGCTAACATTTTTTCACATAAAACAATACCATCTTCTACATCTTTGGCTTTAATAATAGCTAAAACTGGGGATAACTTTTCGATAGAAAGTGGATAGTCTCTACCTACGCCATCTATTTCGGTACATAAAATTTTAGTTTCTTTAGGAATTGAAAATCCAGCTAATTCTGCTATTTTATAAGGAGACTGGCCTACTATTGCAGGATTTACAGCTAATTTTTCTAAATTAATTACTACAGGCTCTAATTTTTTAATTTCTTCTTTTGTAGCAAAATAACAACCAGCTTTTTTCATTAATTCAACTACTTCTTTATAAACAGGTGTTTCAATGATTGCAGCTTGTTCAGAAGCACAAATCATACCATTATCAAAAGCCTTGGATAAAACCAAGTCATTAACGGCTCTTTTCAGGACAGCTGTTTTTTCAATAAAACAAGGTACATTACCAGATCCAACACCAAGTGCAGGTTTACCAGAAGAGTAAGCAGCTTTAACCATTCCAGGACCACCAGTTGCTAAAATACATGCAACATCAGGATGATTCATTAATACAGAGGTTGCTTCAACTGAAGGAATTTCAATCCATTGAATACAATTTTTAGGAGCACCAGCTGCAACAGCTGCATTTAATAATGTTTCAGCTGCAGCTTTAGAACATTTTTGAGCACTTGGATGAAAACCAAAGATAATTGGATTTCTAGTTTTAATACAAGAAATAATTTTAAACATTGTTGTAGAAGTAGGATTAGTTACGGGAGTAACACCAGCAATGACACCAATTGGTTCTGCAACCATCATAAAATCATCTTCTTCATTATCTTCTATAATACCAACAGTTTTCTGATGTTTAATGGAATGCCAAATATATTCTGTAGCAAATATATTCTTTGTAATCTTATCTTCGTAAATACCTCTTCCTGTTTCTTCAACTGCGAATTTAGCCAAATATTGTTGTTTTGCTAAACCTGCTAATGCCATTTCATGAACAATATTATCTATTTGTTCTTGATTATAATTCATAAATTCTTTTAAAGCTACCTGGGCATTTTTAACTAATTGATCTACATGATCTTGTGGAGATAAAGTTTTCTTATCACTCATATTTTAATCCTCCTATAATAAATTAAATGTTAATAAATTAACAATTTAAAGATAATTTTCTTTACAATTAGAATATAACAGAAAAATATAGCAAAGTCAAATGGATGTTGCTAAAAAATAAACAAAAAAATGACGATAATACATAATAAAATGTTTTTGAATTGTGCATTATATACAATAGTCCTTTTGGTACATGTAAACATATACAAATTTATTTAAAAATAAAACTATATATGTTAAATATATAACAAATACTATGTTTAACACAACACAATAAATACGTGGTAAAAATATACAATTTGATGTATATTTAAATATCAAAATAATAAATTTAAAATTAAATAATAATTATACAATGCAAAAGTAAACAAATATAATATAAGGTTTTACAAATTTAATTATATAGAATTGAAAGAATATAATTATATAGAATAAATATAAACATAAACATAAATGCTATAACCATAAGCCATAAGTATATTAAATATAGTCACAAGATTATATAATTTTATAATCTAAAGTATACACTATAACGTATAAATTTAGTCGTAGGAATGATTGGAATGTAGATTAGTAAAATGTAAGTTAGTTAATATAAATAAGAGGTAGGTAATGAATAAAAAAAATCAAATTTAACTGAAGTAGCAAATTGCAGTGAAGTCTTGTAGAAAAAGCTTATATAATGGCAAAAAGAATAAAATTAAAAATATTTATGGAGCATATTATTGACAATGTTTCTATAATTAGATATTGTATTATTATAGTAGAATTACATTTAAAGATTGTAATAAATGTAGTATGCTTAATGCATAAAATAAGAGGTGTTTCGCATGAGAAGAGTGTTGCTTGACTCAATCAAGGGACATGAGTTGCTGGCTAAAGATATCATAACAGAAAGTGGAATTGTGATCATAGCATCAGGGACTGTAGTGAAAAAAGAATACATAAATAAACTTATAGAATTAGACATTAATTATATATACATAAATGATGAATTATCTGATGGTATAGATGTTGAAGATAATATTGAAATGAAAATAAAAGACCAATGTCAAGACATAGTTAAAACCATCATTGAAAAATATTCGTATCAGAATAATGGAGATTTAGAAGAGATTCAAACTGTTGCAGAGCAGATTATCATTGATATAGTGAATGAGCCAGAGGTACTCTTTAGTATATCGGGAATGAGAAGAAAAAGTGAAAGTACGTATTCTCATTCATTAAATGTATGTGTATTGTCTGTGCTGTTAGCCTTAAGAATGAATTTACCAAAAACAAAAGTCAAAGAGATTGCAATTGGAAGTTTATTACATGACATTGGCTATAACATGATGCCCATTGATTACTTAAATCTTGATTATTATGTTAGCTCAAAAGAAGAGCAAAAGGAGTTAATGAAACATGTGGTCTATGGTTATTCAGCTGTTGTTAAAGAAAATTGGCTTTCTATGGTCTCCAAAGACATTATTTTGTGTCATCATGAGAGATTAGATGGATCAGGATATCCCTTTCATAAGAAGGGTGATAAAACAAGAATTGGTAGTAAAATAGTTGCAGTATGTGATGTGTTTGATAGCTATGTATATGGTTTTATGGTACCGAAAATGAAAGTACATCATACCATTGACTATATTGTTAGCCAGGCCGGTGTTAAATTTGATTTTGAAATAGTGAATTACTTTATAGATTCAGTAGCAGCATATCCAAATGGTACAATTGTAATTACCAATGAAGGAGAAAAAGGAATTGTAATGAAACAGAATTCTAAGTGCCCTACAAGGCCTGTTCTTCGTATGCTAGAAGATGGTAATGGAAAAAGTTATGACACTTGGGTAGAAAAGGATTTAAAGATAGAGTTGTCTATTTTAATTGAAGATACCTATGAAAGTTAAGTTTAAAATAGTTATTTCATATTATCCTAAGAAGGAGATAACATGAAGTAACTGTTTTTCTTTATGTAATAAATTATATAGGAGAGAAAATAATATTTATATTATTATGTTGCAAGTTGAGAGTATATAATTTGACAGTGTAAGTTCAGAGTATATAATTTGTCGGTGTAAGTTGAGAGTACATAATTTGTCTTGCCAGTAATGTTAAAATATGATATAAGTAATAGATACCTTTCTTTGAATAAAAATAGAATTAATGGGTATGATAAATAAGCTAACCTCCATATAATAAGTTAACTCAAATAATATATAGAAGATTAGGTGGTGATTGGTTGTGCATAGTTTTTTAAGAGCAATTGGATTTAGCAATATTAAGGATAGATTAGAGTTAGAACGGTTAGTAAGCATAATCATGGAACAACCGTCAGATAAAAAGGTTTATACCTTACAAAATAATAAAGTATTTGCTGAGATTACAAAGATGTTTTCTAATCAAATTGGTATCACCTTAAGAGGTGAATATGACGAGAATGGTAAGTTTTATATGGAGCATTATTTCCCATATTTTCAAAGTTCATATATTAGCACGAAAGAAGAAACAACAATTATAAAAAGAGTCGATACAGATGCCTATACAGGAATGAGCGATGATATCAGGTTAGGTGTCTCGTTGATTTTTTATCTTCAAAATGTAGTGGATTTTTTTATGGAAGAAAAAGATGGAAAGAAATTAGATCGATCTTTTCCAATATATTTATCTGCTTTGTCTATTTCAGGTAAAATATTACTTCCTATTGAAAGAGATGAAAAACAGGAAAAAAACAATACGGCAGATATTCAATATCGTAGACAATTAATAGCAGAAGCAAAAAAAGGCAATCAAGAAGCTATAGATAGTCTTACTATAGATGATATAGATTTATATGCTATGATATCAAGAAGAGCTAAAATTGAAGATATATATTCCATTGTAGAGTCCTCCTTTACCCCATATGGCTCTGAATCTGATAACTATACAATATTAGGCACCATAACTGAATTAGATAGCCTAATAAACGAAATGACAGGGGAAGAAGTATATCATATATCTGTTTCCTGTAATGATATTATTTTTCAGGTAATAATTAATAAGGAAGATTTATTAGGTGAACCATTAGTTGGAAGAAGATTCAAAGGAAATGTTTGGCTACAAGGTTTTGTAGACTTTAACAGTGATAAATGTATGAATTAAGTGTTGACTAATTTATTATATAATAGTAGAATGATAATGCTTGTTATACGTTCTCGTAGCTCAGCAGGATAGAGCGATCGCCTCCTAAGCGATAGGTCGCACGTTCAAATCGTGTCGGGAACGTTACTATTAATTGCTCATTTTGATCTAGTCAGTTAAGTGATTCAGTTAAATTTAAGAACAAAAAAAGCGTTAGTTACATTTAAGTAGCTACCGCTTTTTTTGTCGCTTCTATTGTCACTTTTAATTTATATAATCTTTTTTATTATAACGATTTTTTCTCTTACGATTTTTTACATATGCATTTTTTCTTTTTCTATAGGGTAATTCAACCAAAATTAGATATAAGATTATTGAAATAGTAAATACACCAATTATAATTGCAATAATCACCTTTTTAAGGCTGCTATCTTCAGCAGCGGAAGTACTAGGCATACCAGTATAAATTTCTGTTTTTGTAGGAATGGGTATAAAGTTATTAACCAAAGTAACTTTACTATCATTCTTTTCATATAGGATATCAGCAGATCCAACAGAGGTTCCCTGATAGGTATAATGCATGGATCCAATTATATTTTGCCCGTTATCTAGGTTTGTAACAGGTACAAATTCCACTTTTTTTTCAGCCTGATCAAAGGAAATAGAATTTGGTAGAACTATAAAACCATTTGAACTTATACTTAAGTCGGATGTAGTTAAATCAAACATAGGTGCATACTTAGTAAACAAATCAGTAGAATTTATTTTGTTTTCACTTTCCATATTTGCAATATTATAAATAGAATAATTATCAAAGCCATAATTTAATAAAGCAGCTGTATCAGCATATTCATTAGCGATGGTATCACAACGCATAATAACACTAATAAGTGTCATACCATTTCTTTCTGCAAAGGTAACCAGGGTATATTTAGCTTTTGAGGTATATCCGGTTTTTCCACCTATAATACCATCAAAATTCTTAGAACCTTTCACAAATTTATGATGATTTGCAAGCCATCTTGTTTCTTCCTGAATATTAGTGGGTGGTATGGCATATGTTCTTGTACCAGTTATTTCTCTGAATTCTTCATTATTAATAGCTGCCTTTGAGATGAGTGCCATATCATAAGCTGTAGTATAGTGATTCTCATCTGGAAGTCCATGTGGGTTAACAAAATTCGTATTCAAACAACCTAATTCTTTCGCTTTTTTATTCATAAGGGTCATAAAAGACTCGATGTCTCCAGAAATGTGTTCCCCAATGGCATAAGAAACTTCATTAGCAGACTCTAGCATAATACCATAAAGACTTTGTTCCATGGTTAGCTTTTCGCCTACATCTATACCAATTCTACTAGAGTCTAAATCAACATCATATATGGCTTTTTTTGAAAATTCAACTATTTCATTCATAGAAGAATTCTCGATTGCTACCAATGTAGTTAGTATTTTAGTAATACTAGCAGGATAATAAGTTTCATGGATGTTTTTAGCATAAAGAATGGTACCAGTAGAAGCTTCCATAACAATAGCTGCTTCAGAATTTACATTGGGTTTATTTTTGGTTGTAAGGGATTCATTAGTTGTCTTAGTCGTATCAACAGTGGAAGCACTAACACTAACTTGTCCAATATTTAAAATTAATAAGCAGATAGCACCTAATAATAGAAATGTTTTTTTCATGATGACTCCTTCAGTATTAATTAATAGTAGTATAATGCAATAATATAAAAATTATTAATTAAGAGAAAATTATACCAAATAAAATAGAGCATATAAACATAAAAAAGTCCATTAAAATATAACATCATATGGAAATGATATTAAGCTATAAGTATCTATTCATTTGTAATTTATATTAAGTTATAAGTATTCATTCATTTGTAATTTATATTAATTCATTCGTGTATTTTTGTAATTTTATCTATATGTATCATTTCACTAAATCAAATTAATCTCCCATTTCTACAAAATGGGGGTAAGACGTATTTGTCTGGTAGTAGTTCAGTAGCTACTAGAATATCACAAAGCAGTAAATAGGTTTTATTGTAATTTTTTTGCATTACAATAGCTATATTATAGATTATTTTACAAGCTGTATCAAGGGGAAATAAAGAGGATTTTAGAAAATTAAGAAAATAAAATAATATGGTAATTAAATTTTAAGAATTTACCTTATGTAAGGAAGCCTCCCAACTCTATAAGTGGGGCATATAAAAATAAAAGGCTCTCTACAAAAATGTATAAGAGCCTTTCATCTATTAAACTATATTATTATTTTATAAAACTAACATTATTTCTTTTACACAACAATTAAAAACAATATAATATTTTAAAAAACATAATATTTAAAAATGTAATATTAAAAAAAATGTAATATTTAAAAAAAATTGTAACTGTTCAGGACCCCCTATTCAAAAATAAAATTGGAGCATCCTGAAATTGCTTTTTTAATTGCTTCATACGCGTTGTATCCCTGCTTATGAGCTGTTCCAATATATGACATGATTTTTAGATAATCTCTGGCACCCTCCTCACTTCGGAAGCATCCAGAAACTTTTGTTTTTACCTTTATCATTCTCAAATCCCGTTCCGCTAGATTATTATCGAACGGAACATTAAAGTTATGGATAAAAAGGCA
>JBKEAO010000134.1:0-17367 GCA_047972335.1 Anaerocolumna sp.
ATGATGTATGGGAGTCAGACTATACGAGATAAGTTGGATAGTCGAAAGGGAAACAGCCCAGACCTACAGCTAAGGTCCCAAAATGTGTGTTAAGTGGAAAAGGATGTGGGATTTCAAAGACAACTAGGATGTTGGCTCAGAAGCAGCCATACATTCAAAGAGTGCGTAATAGCTCACTAGTCGAGAGGTCCTGCGCCGAAAATGTCCGGGGCTAAAACACACTACCGAAGCTTAGGAATTAACGAATGTTAATTGGTAGAGGAGCATAGTTGACGGGACGAAGCTGCACCGTAAGGAGCAGTGGACTGTCAAGTAGAGAGAATGCCGGAATGAGTAGCGAGAGGAAGGTGAGAATCCTTCCGGCCGAATATCTAAGGTTTCCAGAGTAAAGCTGATCTGCTCTGGGTAAGTCGGGACCTAAGGCGAGGGCGAAAGCCGTAGTCGATGGACAACAGGTTGAGATTCCTGTACTACATTTATACAGAACTGTGGGGACACGTGTGGAAAGCATAACCCGGGAATGGAAAAACCGGGGTAAGCGAGGTAGGAGTCAAGTAGGAAAAACCGCTTGGCAATCTGAAGACGTGATACGTAGCGAACTAATAGTAGTGAAGTATGTGAGCCATGCGTCAAGAAAAGCCGCTATTGTTATAAATGTACCCGTACCGTAAACCGACACAGGTGGATGAGGAGAGAATCCTAAGGCCGACGGGAGAAGCATTGTTAAGGAACTCGGCAAAATGACTCCGTAACTTCGGGAGAAGGAGTGCCATAGAGATATGGCCGCAGAGAATTGGCCCAAGCAACTGTTTAGCAAAAACACAGGTCTATGCAAAACCGAAAGGTGAAGTATATGGGCTGACGCCTGCCCGGTGCTGGAAGGTTAAGGGGAGATGTAAGGAGCAATCCGAAGCGTTGAACTTAAGCCCCAGTAAACGGCGGCCGTAACTATAACGGTCCTAAGGTAGCGAAATTCCTTGTCGGGTAAGTTCCGACCCGCACGAAAGGCGTAATGATTTGGGCACTGTCTCGACAATGCACCCGGTGAAATTGAAATACCAGTGAAGATGCTGGTTACCTGCGCCAGGACGGAAAGACCCCATGGAGCTTTACTCTAGCTTGATACTGGGATTCGGTATTGCATGTACAGGATAGGTGGGAGACGAAGATCTGGTAACGCCAGGTGCCAAGGAGTCGATGTTGGGATACCACCCTGGCATTACCTGATTTCTAACATGTGCCCGTGAACCGGGCAGTGGACAATGTCAGGTGGGGAGTTTGACTGGGGCGGTCGCCTCCGAAAGAGTATCGGAGGCGCTCAAAGGTTCTCTCAGAATGGTTGGAAACCATTCGTAGAGTGCAAAGGCATAAGAGAGCTTGACTGCGACACCGACGGGTGGAGCAGGTACGAAAGTAGGACTTAGTGATCCGGTGGTATAAAGTGGGATTGCCATCGCTCAACGGATAAAAGCTACCCTGGGGATAACAGGCTTATCACTCCCAAGAGTTCACATCGACGGAGTGGTTTGGCACCTCGATGTCGGCTCATCGCATCCTGGGGCTGTAGTAGGTCCCAAGGGTTGGGCTGTTCGCCCATTAAAGCGGTACGCGAGCTGGGTTCAGAACGTCGTGAGACAGTTCGGTCCCTATCCGGCGCGGGCGTAGGATATTTGAGAGGAGCTGACCTTAGTACGAGAGGACCGGGTTGGACGAACCGCTGGTGTATCGGTTGCATTACCAAGTGCATGGCCGAGTAGCCAAGTTTGGAAGGGATAAACGCTGAAGGCATCTAAGCGTGAAGCCCCCCTCAAGATTAGATATCCCATGCGAAAGCAGTAAGACCCCTGAAAGACGATCAGGTAGATAGGTTAGAGGTGGAAGTGTGGTAACACATGTAGCTGACTAATACTAATAGGTCGAGGGCTTGACCAAAATATGTGTACATGTAAATGTTAACATAAATGTTTATAAAATATAATGAATAATTCAATGTGTAGTTTTAAGGTAACTATATTTTATATAGTGAATAAGACTCAGATTACCTAATTATTGGTTAATCTGGGTCTTTTTTCGTATATGATTACGTAGAATAAGTTTGAAATTTGTCACTATTTATAATATAATATAGTTTATATAAGGAATTTACTTTTAAACTTACAGATAAGAGAGGATATAATATGGATAAAGGTGTTTTATTAGAAAGTGGAACGAACGAATTAGAAATTCTTGAATTTAAGATAGGTGATAATTATTATGGTATTAATGTTGCAAAAATCAGAGAGATATTACCCTATCAAAAACCTACACCTATACCTAATTCCCATCCTTATATAGAGGGCATTTTTATGCCAAGAGATATCATTATTACTGTTATAAATCTTGCCAAATCTTTAAATATACAGGACAAAGGTGGGGAAGGTCAGGATATGACCATAATAACGAACTTTAATAAGTTAAATGTTGCTTTTCATGTACAAGGGGTTGTGGGTATTCATCGCGTATCATGGGAAGATATAAATAAACCAGATAGTACAATAAATTCTGTAGCAACAGGAATTATTAAATTAGGTGGTAAACTTCTAGTGGTTTTAGATTTTGAGAAAATTATATCTGATATTAATCCAGAAACGGGTCTAAAAGTATTAGATGTGACACATTTGAAAGATCGTAAAAGAAATGATGCCCCAATTTTAATTGCTGAAGATTCTCCACTTTTAAGTAAATTAATACAAGATTGCTTATATAAAGCAGGATATACAAATCTAATGATTACTAATAATGGAGCAGAAGCATATAAGCTACTAATAGAATTGAAAGAAACAAGAACTTTAGAAAGTAATGTAAAGTGCTTAATAACTGACATAGAGATGCCTCAGATGGATGGCCATCATTTAATAAGATTAGTGAAGGAAGATCCTTATCTAAAGAGTCTTCCTGTAGTAATATTTTCATCATTGATTAATGATGAAATGAGAAAAAAAGGTGAAAGCATTGGTGCAGATGCACAAATCAGCAAGCCTGAAATTGGTTCTTTAATACATGTATTAGATAATTTATTAAATGAAAATCAATAGATTAACACAAAAATTGTAATAAGAGATATGATAATGTCTCACATAATTGTTTATATACGGAAGGACAAGCATTTAACATGAGTGATAAAGAAAAGTTAAATACAATAAACAATAGCAAAGATTATGCAAATGGTAATGGTGATCATATAAATAATTTTGATGAGAATTATTTTGATAACTTTGGAACTGAATCCAATATGGAAGATGCTGATGAAGATTTACTTGCACTTTTGGATATGATTTCTGCACAAGATTATAATGCTCCATATGAAGGTGATTTGCTAGAGGTAGATCCAACAGAAGTAAATGAAGAACCATATGCTGTCTATAATGATAACCAAGCTGATGATATTATTGCTTTGGATGAGAATGAGTTTAACTACGAAACAGAGACAGATCTAATGCAAGGTGAGGAAGAGGAGATAGATCCTCTTTTAGATAGTATACTTGGTTTGAATGAGGATCAAGGTCCAGCTAAAACTCGTATTTTAGGAGAACTAGATGACTTTGATCATGTAAAAAATGAAGACACTAATGATGTTGGAAGTATTTTTTCTAACGTATTAAGTGCTGTAGATTTATTGGATGATAAGACGGAAGAAGAATTCGTTAAAATAACAAGGGGTCTTGGCGAAGAAAAGGTAGAAAGACTTAGTTTCTTTCAGAGAATTTTTGGTAGATTTATAAATAAAAACAAATCCCCAAAAGATGATACAACTAGTCAAACTAAAGAATCAAAAGTAAAAGAATCAAAAGTAAAAGATAAGAAAGTAAAAGATAAGAAAGAAGCAAATGCAAAGAAAGAATCAGATGCAGCTAAAACAAAGAATTTAAAGAATAAGTCAAAGAAAAACTCGAAAGGTTCTGATAAAGAGATAGATGCTAAGGGTTCAAAGCAAAAGAACCAAGGAGCAAAAAAAGCCAAAAGTAACAATAAGGCAGCAAAGAAAAAGGCTGCTAAAGAAAAACCTAAATTAAAGATGAAAGATCTTATTAGTGCAATTGAAGCTGATATTACAGAACTTAAAATTAGTAAGCTAGGAATGATTTTTGTTGTAACATTTATTATATTATGTAGTGGTTTTGTTATATTAGGAACAAATGCCTATTCTTATAACCTTAATATGAAAAATGCAAAAACCAACTTTGAAAGAGGACGTTATACTCTGGCTTATAATGAGATATATGGACTTGATGTAAGAAAACAGGATCAAGTAACCTATGATAAGATCATGACTGTCATGTATATCTACAAAGAAGTGAATTCTTACAATATAAATATATCCATGGAACAATATCCAGAAGCTCTAGATTCCCTATTAAAAGGCTTAGAGAGATATGATAAATATCTAGATCATGCGACAGAGTTGGGAATAAAAAAAGATTTGGATTCTGTCAAAAGTACAATTTTAGAGTCTTTAGATGGTACTTTTGGTATAACTGAGGATGAGGCAAAAGAGTTAAATGCAGTAGAGGATCAGTCTCAATATAGTATCGAAGTGATTAATATTGCACAAGAAAATACAAAAAAATTATCTATGGAATAATTATCGATATCATATTTATTAGAAGGCTGTACATTAAAAAATAGTGTTTTTGGTAGTATAAAATATTCAGTGTTTATGGTAAAAATTGTTCTTTCTAGTCAAGAATTAAGTATGAATAATTCTTGATTGGAAGGGATTTTTTTATGGAGATTGCATAGGAACAAAGAGCTACTAGAAGCTGAAATGGACGCTTCCATAGGTTACGTAACTATTCAGCATCAAATCATATAATTCACAAAAAAATCCTAGATAAAGTATAAAAAATGAAGAGATATCTATATTTAGCTTGGCGAGATCGTCTGACTAGGTTGTTTATGTTCGACTAGATTTTTCTTCAATAGAAAAATGAATATATTGTTTTTCAAACTGTAATGTGTTACTATATGAAAGTATAATATGAAAGCATAATATGAAAGCATAATATGAAAGCATAATATGAAAGTATAATATGAAAGTATATTATTACAAACAAATAATATGAATTAAGTGACAAAATTCTAATGATTGATAAAAGGCAGAAATCTGATGACCTTTAATAGACATAAGTCTTATGGTTGTTAAATGGTAGATGTTGATTAATTTTTGTGTGTAGATAGGAGTTTATATGATTGCTATTATTGATTATGATGCAGGTAATTTAAAAAGTGTTGAAAAGGCATTAAATTATTTAGGACATGAAGTTGTGATTTCTAGAGATAGAGATGTAATTTTAGAAGCTGATAAAATAATTCTTCCAGGAGTGGGTGCTTTTGGTCAAGCTATGAACAATTTATTTAAATTTAAATTAGATAAAGTAGTAGAAGAAGCGATTCATTTAAACAAACCATTTTTAGGTATATGTTTAGGACTTCAGTTATTATTTGAGGAGAGTGAAGAAGCGCCAGGTGTGAAAGGATTAGGAATTTTAAAAGGAAAGATTCTTAAAATTCCAGATGCACAGGGAATAAAAATACCACATATGGGTTGGAATTCCCTTATAATGAAAGAAGAAGCGAAACTTTTTCATGGACTAGATCAGAACGCATATGTATATTTTGTGCATTCCTATTTTCTTAAAGCTGAGAATGATAATATTGTAGCAGCGACGACGGAATATGGTACATTAATCCATGCATCAGTGGAGTGTAATAATGTTTATGCATGTCAATTCCATCCTGAAAAAAGTGGAACTACAGGTCTTAAAATATTAGAGAACTTTGCAAAATTATAGGAGGGTTAAGTAAATATATGTTTACGAAGAGAATTATACCATGTTTAGACGTACATAATGGGCGTGTTGTGAAAGGAATTAATTTTGTAAACTTAAAAGATGCAGGTGACCCTGTTGCAGTTGGTTCTGCATATGATAAAGCTGGCGCAGACGAGTTGGTCTTTCTTGATATTACAGCCTCTTCAGATGCTAGAACGATTAAGCTTGATATGGTCCGTAAGGTTGCAGAGACTGTATTTATTCCTTTTACAGTAGGTGGAGGTATTAGAACAATTGATGATTTTAAATTAATTCTTAGAGAAGGTGCAGATAAAATTGCAGTTAATTCCGCGGCAATCCAAAACCCCAATTTAATTGCTGAAGCTGCAGATAAGTTTGGGAGTCAGTGTGTGGTAGTTGCCATTGATGCAAAGAAAAGGGAAGATGGTACAGGTTGGAATATATATAAAAACGGTGGAAGACTTGATGTGGGTATTGATGCTATAGAATGGGCCATGAAAGTGAATCAGTTAGGTGCTGGTGAAATACTACTTACAAGTATGGACAAGGATGGAACTAAGGATGGTTATGATTTAGAACTGACCAAGTTAATTGCAAATAATGTTTCTATTCCTGTGATTGCTTCTGGTGGCGCAGGTAAGAAAGAGCATTTTTACGATGCCTTTGAAATAGCAGGAGCAGATGCGGTTTTAGCAGCTTCATTGTTTCACTATAAAGAACTTGAGATAATGGAATTGAAGCAATATCTAGGTCAGCAAGGCATATGTGTAAGAATGTAAGAAAGTATGGACAGGAGATCAAATGACAGAATTAACAAATGATTGGTGTGAGCATTTTGAAAATGAAAATAAAAAGGATTATTATAAAGAACTGATTCGATATATTGAGACTGAATATGCCAATGGGGAGGTTTACCCAAGTTACGAGAATATATTTACGGCATTTCATTTGACCCCATTAAGTCAAGTTAAAGTGGTGATATTAGGACAAGATCCGTATCACAATATTGGTCAGGCCCATGGACTTTCCTTTTCTGTACAGCCTCAAGTAGATATTCCCCCTTCTTTAGCTAATATTTATAAAGAACTAAAGGAGGATTTAGGATGTAATATACCTAACAATGGATACTTGGTTAAGTGGGCAAAACAAGGAGTCCTTATGTTAAATACCGTTCTAACAGTGAGAGCGCATGAGGCCAATTCTCATCAGAAAAAAGGGTGGGAGCAATTTACCGATGCCATGATTAAAGTATTGAATGGGCAGGACAGGCCTATAGTTTATATTTTGTGGGGTAAGCCAGCTGGAAATAAGAAAAAGATGCTAAATAACCCAAAACATTTGATTTTGGAGGCACCGCATCCAAGTCCTTTATCTTCTTATCGAGGATTTTTTGGTAGCAAACCATTTAGTAAGACAAATCAATATCTGATTAGCAATCAGATAGAACCAATTGATTGGCAGATAGAAGATTATAAAGCATAATTAACATGGTAGGTTAGGTACTATTGTATACATAATAAATGCCCCTTTCTATATCTTTATAAGAGTAAAGATATAGAAAGGGGCATTGTTGTGAATCAATTAAAAATTTAATATCAGATTCCCCTTAGTGATGAGGTAGAAGGGGTATTAGTCTTTCAGTTTATTATCAATTATTTAGTAAATTCTTATTGGCTGTTGCAAGCATTAATTTAATACGGTTTAACTGATTTACTTCACTTGCACCAGGATCATAATCTACAGCTACGATATTAGATTCGGGATATCTGTGTCTTAATTCTTTTATAACTCCTTTTCCTACAATATGATTAGGCAGGCAGGCAAAAGGTTGTGCACATACAATGTTTGGTACGCCAGAGTGAATTAATTCAATCATTTCACCAGTTAAAAACCATCCTTCACCAGTTTGATTACCTACAGAAACTATTGGAGAAGCGTAATCTGCTAGTTTTTTGATAGGCACAGGTGGAACAAATCGTTTACTCTTTTCTAAGGAAATTCTGGCCTCTTTTCTGGCTAATTCAACTGCTTGAATTAAAATATTACTGATATGAGCACCTTTCTTTTTAAAGCCAAGGTATTCCACTTTAAAATTAGAATTATAAAAAGAGTACATAAAGAAATCTATTAAATCTGGTACGACTGCTTCGGCTCCTTCTGCTTCTAATAATTCAACTAGATAGTTATTGGCAGCTGGAAGGAATTTTACAAGTATTTCACCTACAATACCGACTCTAGGTTTCTTTATATTTTTTAGGGGAAGGGTATCAAAGTCAGATATGATTCCTCTAATGTTCTTTTTAAATTCTCCCCATTTACCATTTACCACGGATTGTTTACAAATTTCATTCCATTTTTCATACAGGGCATTGGCAGAGCTAGGCACTTCTTCATATGGTCTAGTTCGGTATAAAACTCTTAAGAATACGTCACCATAAACCAAAGCTTGAACAGCCGCAAATAGAAGTTTTGGTGTATATTTCATACCAGGATTCTTTTCAAGGCCTGTAGCACTAAGAGATATAACTGGTATATGCTCCATTCCTGCCTTTTCAAGGGCTCTTCTAATAAAATTTATATAGTTAGTAGCTCTACAGCCGCCACCAGTCTGGGTTATCATAACAGCTACTTTATTTAGATCATATTTACCTGATAAAAGAGCATCCATAATCTGTCCAACTACCATTAAGGAAGGGTAGCAAGCATCATTATTTACATATTTAAGGCCCACGTCTACAGCAGTATGATTATCATTTCCAAGGATTTCTACATTGTAGCCATTAGCAGCAAGTGCAGGTCTTAGTATATCAAAATGCATCGGTGACATTTGAGGGCATAGTAAAGTATAATTTTTACGCATTTCTTCGGTAAATATTACTCTTTTATAAGCATTAGAAACCACTGTGTGACTTTCTAAGTGTTTGTGCTCTCTGTCTTTAATTGCAGAGAGAAGAGAACGTATACGAATTCTTGCAGCGCCTAAATTATTTACTTCATCTATCTTTAATACAGTATATATTTTCCCTGACTTGGTTAATATATCACTCACCATGTCTGTTGTTACTGCATCCAATCCACAGCCAAATGAATTTAGTTGTATTAATTCCAGATTTGGCATGGTTTTTACATAGGAGGCAGCAGCGTATAATCTTGAGTGATACATCCATTGATCAACAACTACCAAAGGACGATCAATTTCTCCTAGATGTGAGATTGCATCCTCAGTTAGTACAGCTGCACCATAGGAATTAATCAATTCTGGTATACCATGATGAATTTCTGGGTCAATATGATATGGACGACCTGCAAGGACAATACCTTTTCTACCAGTTTCTTTTAGGTATGCTATGGTTTCTTCGCCTTTTCTCTTTAGGTCTTCTCTCTTGGCCTCTAACTCTAACCAAGCTTTATGTACCGCAGATTTTACTTCCATTTCTGTGGTAGTGGTAATTTCTTTCATAATTTGAACCAGACGTTTTCCTATAATATCTTCAGTTTCAAAGGATAAGAAGGGATTCTGGTAATTAATTTTTCCATCCCTTAATTCTTCAACATTGTTCTTGATATTTTCACTATAGGAAGCAACGATTGGGCAGTTATAGTGGTTATTAGCGCCCGGTACTTCTTTCCGTTCGTACAAAACACTTGGATAGAATATAAAATCAAGGCCTTTATTGATTAGCCACATAACATGGCCATGGGCTAATTTAGCTGGATAACATTCTGATTCGCTGGGGATGGATTCTATGCCAAGCTCATATATTTTTCTGGTTGATTCAGGTGAAACAATGACTTGATAACCCATTTCTGTAAAGAATGTAAACCAGAAGGGATAATTTTCATACTGATTTAATACTCTTGGGATTCCCACTTTACCTCGATAGGCCTTTTCATTTTCCAGAGGCTTATATGAAAATAGGGAATTTAACTTATACTCAAAAAGGTTAGGGATATTGTCTTTATTCTTTGGTAAACCAAGACCACGCTCACATCTGTTACCAGATATATATTTTCTTCCATCAGAAAATTTGTTAACGGTAAGCCTACAATTATTGGTACATAACTTACACCTTGCCATGGAAGATTCAATTGTTAACGCATTAATCTGGTCAATGGTTAGCATGGTAGAAGGAATACCTTCATAATGTTCCCTTGCAAGTAAAGCGGCACCAAAAGCTCCCATAATACCCGCAATATCAGGTCGTACTACTTCACATTTGGCTAATTGCTCAAAGCTCCTTAGCACTGCTTCATTATAAAAAGTTCCACCTTGCACTACAATGTTCTCACCTAAATCTTTTGGATCGGTTATTTTAATTACCTTGTAGATGGCATTTTTTATAACAGAGTAGGCAAGACCTGCTGAAATATCAGATACATCAGCGCCTTCTTTTTGTGCTTGCTTTACCTTAGAGTTCATGAAAACTGTACATCTTGAACCTAAATCAATCGGATTTTTTGCAAAAAGGGCTACCTGTGCAAAATCTGCTACTTCATAATTTAAAGATTTAGCAAAGGTTTCGATAAAGGAGCCACAGCCTGCTGAACAGGCCTCATTTAATAGTACACTATCAACAGTACTGTTTTTAATTTTAATACATTTCATATCCTGACCGCCGATGTCTAAGATACAGTCAACTTGTGGGTTAAAGAAAGCTGCGGCATAATAATGAGCAACAGTCTCTACTTCCCCTTCATCTAACATCAAGGCAGACTTAATTAGGGCTTCACCATAACCAGTAGAACAAGTACGTATAATATGAGCGTCTTCTGGAAGTAAGGAATATATTTCTTTGATGGACTTAATTGCTGTCTTTAAAGGACTTCCGTTGTTGTTACTATAAAAAGAGTATAAAAGGGTACCATCTTCTCCTACAACAGCTACTTTTGTTGTAGTCGATCCAGCATCTATTCCAAGGAAGCAATTTCCTGAATATGTGGTTAAATCACCTTTTTTAACACTATGCCTTGTGTGTCTATCTTTAAAAGTCTTATAGTCACTTTCATCTTTAAATAAAGGTAACATACGATTCACTTCAAATTCCATTTTGATGCCAGTAGATAATTTATTAGCTAATTTACTAAATGTAGAGAGGGTTTCGTATTTACTATTCATGGCAGCACCAGTTGCAGCAAAAAGGTGGGAGTGTGCGGGTGCTACAACTTGATCTTGTGATAAATTAAGAGTCCTTATGAACGCCTCTTTTAATTCAGTAAGAAAATGTAGGGGGCCACCAAGGAAGGCTACATTTCCTCTGATTGGCTTTCCACAGGCAAGGCCACTTATGGTTTGGTTTACTACAGCTTGAAAAATAGATGCTGAAAGATCTGGTTTTGTGGCACCTTCGTTTATGAGGGGCTGTATATCAGATTTGGCAAAAACACCGCATCTTGCTGCAATTGGATAGATAGCTTTATAGTCTTTGGCATACTCATTAAGACCTGATGCATCAGTCTTTAATAAAGTAGCCATCTGGTCAATAAAAGAACCTGTGCCACCAGCACAGATACCATTCATTCTTTGTTCAATTCCACCTGTAAAATATATAATCTTGGCGTCTTCTCCACCAAGTTCGATAGCAACGTCAGTTTTAGGTTCATAGTCTTGTAAAGATGTAGAAACTGCTATTACTTCCTGTACAAAAGGAATTCCAAGGTGTTTGGAAATTGTTAATCCGCCTGATCCTGTAATCATAGGTGATATTTCCATATCGCCTAGATGTTCTTTCGCATTATTTATTAATTTTGCTAATGTTTCCTGAATATTGGCGAAGTGACGTTCATATTCGGAAAATAGTATTTCATTATTAGCATCCAGTACAGCAATTTTAACGGTAGTGGATCCAATATCAATACCAAGTGTATACGTTTTGTGATCTATATTTAAATCCTTCAAACGGTTTACCTCCTTATAATATAGAATGGCAATACTACAATATATTATAAAACAAAAAATTTGTCAATAAATTTCAAATTATGTTTTATGCAAGGACTAAACTTTTGTCCCGTGCTGAACTACTACCTGTAATCTCAATTTAATATAAGCTTATAAATCTTATGCATTGTTTATGTAAAATATTAGTCAAGGTATCACGTAGTATTATACGACAGAAATTTAGGAAGTTCAACAGGTATATTTAACTTTAGGGGAAATGTGGAAAATGTTACTGGATGGTAAAAAACACAAAGGAACAACTTAAGTCAACGAGAATATAATATAAAGAAGAAAGTAAGGCATAAAGCAAATCATAGAGCGGTGCATAAAGCAGTGTATAAGCGAAGAGTAAAGTTATTTAATAACGTAATATGCAATGCTATAGTTATGCTTTAGAAAGTTGGGTAAATGAATATAAGAGATCATATATGCTCTAGTTATGTGATAAAACAAGGGGATACGTTATATAGTATTAGCAGGGCAAATAATATCCCTCTAGCACTTATATTAAGATTAAATCCATTTGTTGATATTTATAACTTGCAAGTAGGAGATGAAATTTGTGTTCCCGCTGGAAATCAAATTGGACCAATTGATATCATCCCTTATGTAATAAAGGATAATGGTTCCATCAAATGATTAAGAATGTCTAGCATGATTTTAGTCTATGTATAAGTGTGGATGAAACTACTTAAAAATGGATACGCCGGCATTTAAATACCTACATAAGGTCAGGGTATATAAATGTGGGTGTATCCATATTCATTCATCCACTCTAATTTGGAAGCTATTATTGATACATAGTATGATATGGTGGAATAGTTACCAATATATGATAGCTATATATGTTAGATACTTATGATAGCTATCCAAGATAGCTTACTCACATGTTCATGATTTCTTTTAATTTTTCCGCTACCCTAATTCCATCTTTGATATGTGTTTGAATGGAGGGATGATTAGACGCTTTTCCATCCTTAATTACATCATGAAAGGGAAGTGATAGGGTATAGATATCTGAAAGACCCTGATCTGTAGCAAGACTTACAGCATCTTTAATAAAGGTAAAAGCATTGGTACATAAGGAACCACAAATGCATAGAATTTTGCTGTTAGGTGCATAGGATTTTAAAAAATGTAAAAATTGTATATAATTATTGATAAATCCATTTGATATTTCATTTTTGTCTAAATGGCCAGAGTCATTGGTGCCAAGATTAATGACAAATAAATCGGGTATAAATTCACTGAAATCATATTTTTCATTTTCATTGGCAAAATAATTAGTATAGGGATAAATTCTTGGAATAGTTCCAGTTAAGTCTCCATCATATTTGATAAACATACCATAACCTGAAACAGCGGTATATCTGGCATTTAAGTGCAATGCTTTTGTAACATAAGCCGCATAAGTTACCATACCATCTTCTTCACGAATATGATACTCAGATTCCGGTTCTCCATAAACACCGTACCCACAAGTAATGGAATCACCAATATATTCTATCTTTAGTCTGGTGTCTTCAGATTCAGTGAAAGGGATTAATTCTCCACCAGTTATAGTGATTTCTTCAATTTGTGCATAAGACATGGCAGCTTCTGTTATTTTAATCATTGTAATTTTGTGAATCGTCTCGTCCGCAAAACTAGCTAAGGTATATACGGCGTCTTCTTCATGAAGAACTAACAGTGTTTTGGCTTCTTCCTTATCATCAAGATAAACTTTAAGTCTTGCCTCATTTACTTCTCCGTTATTCTTTGTAATAATACGGGAATAAATTGTAGTAGGTGTGGCAGAACCTTTCACATAAAAGGTTATGGAAGAATTTGTCCAGGAAAGAATGGCAGATGTTTCCTGAAACAGTGTTCTGCCTGCATATTTAAAATAATTATGATTGGTTACATTTTCCATAGTATTTACTCCTTGTTTTCATGGAATGCTAATGATTTTTATAGTATACCAACAAAATGAAAAAAGCAATGTAGAATTGTTCTTCACTCATGTTTTTTATTTGACAAAGACGGTTATAAAACATATAATTAAGTGGATACTTAAAGTAGCATTTAGTTCTTGTTAAGAAAGGATGTAAACTGTATGGAAACGGGACCCAGTTGTGAATACCTAGGGTACGAATACAAATTAATAGACTGAACTGGGGCAATCTAAACACTTTTGCTGCTGGTTGCAGTAGAAGGAGTTATTATGATTGAAATTTTTAAAACCTTTGCAGAGGGAACACGTCCCATTAATGAAATAGAACAGGGATGTTGGGTTGTAATGACCGACCCTTCCGCGACAGAACTTTTAGAAATATCCGAAACTTGTCATATTGATATTGACCATTTAAGGGCATCTCTAGATGAGGAAGAACGTTCGAGAATTGAAGTTGAAGAGGAATACACACTTATTCTTGTGGACATTCCTTCTATGGAAGAAAGAAATAATAAGGATCGTTATGTAACAATTCCACTTGGTATTATAGTGGCTAAGGAGGTCATTGTTACTATATGTCTTGAGGAAACCAAAGTATTAAAGAGTTTTATGGATGGACGTGTTAGAGATTTCTTTACCCATAAGAAAACAAGATTTATATTACAAATACTTTATAAAAATGCGTCGGTATTTTTACAATATTTAAGAATCATTGACCGAAAGAGTGAGGAAATTGAACATAAACTTCACATTTCCACTAAGAATAGTGAATTAATAGATTTGTTGGAGTTAGAAAAAAGTCTTGTATATTTTACCACCTCCCTTAGAGCCAATGAAGTAGTATTAGAGAAGATGTTAAAGATAGATAATATCAAGCAATATCCAGAGGATACAGAATTACTTGAAGATGTAATCATTGAGAACAAACAGGCAATAGAAATGTCTAATATATATAGTGGGATATTGAGTGGAACCATGGATGCCTTTGCATCAGTAATATCTAATAACTTAAATATAGTTATGAAATTTTTAGCTACTGTTACAATTGTAATGTCTGTTCCAACTATGATAGCTAGTTTCTTTGGAATGAATGTTGGAGGGATACCTGGACTTAATTCTCCTTATGGATTTTATATTGTAATTTTAGGGTCCTTATTGGTTACTATGATTATTGCCTTGATTTTTAGAAAGAAAGACTTATTTTAAAATAGGTTAATAAAACGAGTGGTTGATCTGATTTAGAAATAAAGGTTATAAACTTAGAAGGATAAAGTCTATCAATATTAAGAATGACAACCAGAAAGATGTGAAAGAATGAATTTAATGAATAAACTAAATAGAAAATTTGGGAAATACGCAATTCATAATTTAATGCTTTATGTTGTTGTATTATATGCATTAGGTTTTTTTATCAGTATGTTCAATCCCTACTTTTATTATCAGTACCTTTCCTTGGATATTAGTAAGGTATTAAGGGGAGAGTTGTGGAGGCTAGTTACATTTATTATAAGACCACCTTCTACTTCTTTGTTGTTCCTTGTATTTTCTTTATATTTATATTATATGATAGGTAATGCCTTAGAGAATGCTTGGGGTGCATTCAAATTTAATTTATATTATTTATCGGGTATTTTATTAAACATAATAGGAACTTTTATCTTTTATTTTATTACAGGTTATAACATACATTTGGGAATCACTTATATCAATCAAGCTATGTTTTTTGCTTTTGCTTCCCTATATCCTAATGTTCAGTTCTTATTGTTTTTCTTTATCCCAGTGAAAGTGAAATATTTATCTTATCTTTACGGTGCATTTGTTGCATATGATATATTTACAAGTCTCGTTAGTGGAGATTATGGAAGATGTATCATGATCATACTTGCTCTTGGTAACTTTTTTGTATATTTCTTATCAAGCAGAAATTATAGAAGTATTTCACCTAAAGAATTCAAGCGTAGAAATGCTTATAAAAAAGCGGTAAGGGCTACTGTTGGTGGAGACAATGTGGTGGAATTTCAAGGAAGGAAAAGGATTACAAGACACAAATGCTCTATTTGTGGAAGAACAGAACTTGATGATGAGAATTTAGAATTTAGATTTTGCTCCAAATGTGATGGGAATCATGAATATTGCATGGATCACTTGTTTACACATGAGCATGTTCATGAATAAGATTTGCGATTGAACCGATTATTATATTCTTAATCCTGCTGGTTTAGAGTAAGAATTTTAACTATTTTAAGGAGTTGTTGCGCCTAGCTATCATTTAGCTAGGAAGCAATAACTCCTTTTTGTATAGTTAGTTTAGTAGAGAGCCTGCTGTAAGTTATTAGGTAGGCTTCATTGTTATTTGATATTTAAACCTTCTACATATATCTGAAAATCTTTTATAAAACGATTACAGATAGTCGATCCTTGTGCATTCTGGAAGCAAAAAACTACTTTACGTCCAATGGATTCCTCCTTCAAATCAAATAATCTAACTTTGTCAGAGAATAAATTTTGCCAGCTTTTCATGGGAGCAAAGGTAATCCCAAGACCAATTTCTACATATTGTCTTACATAGAGGGGATCCTCACAAATGATATCAGTTTTTGGTTCAAATCCATATTTAGCACAAAATTTTATTATGTCTTTGGTAAGTATGGATTCTTTATACATAATTATAAACTTTTCGTCAGCAAGTTCGCCTAAATTAATTGGATTATGATAGGTAAAGGACTCTCTATTTGCCGCTATTCCATATTTTTCTTCAAATAAAGTAATGGTATGAAAGCCGTCTGGTACAGAATTTTCATCACAGATACATAAATCGTATTCTTTGAAGTCAGAAGAATAATTGTGATTTATTTTAAAGGTTACACTAGGATATTTCAATTTATATTCACCTATGAAATCAGTCACTATTTTTCTAGAACATAGAACGAGTAAACTGATTTCATTCGTTTCGGTATGATCTTTGACACTTTTTACTCCAAGGGTTATACTTTCTAATCCTGACAAAACATGTACCAAAAACTGTTGTCCGGTTTCATTTAAAGTTAACTTGTTGCTTTGGCGGTTAAATAATTTTGCTCCAAGCTCTTTTTCAAGCAAGGAAATGGATTTTGATATGGTGGATGCAGGTACGCAATATAGTCTGGCAACTTGAGAAAAATTTTCTGATTTGGCAGCAGCTATAAAATATTTTAACTGTAATAGTTCCATGGTAACTCCATTTTCATTGGTAACTTAACTTTGGTGACCTAAGTTTGTATTCTATTTTATCAAAAGTCACTATATATTTCAAGATATAGTATTGTGAGTAATTGTATACTATACAGTATGGTATGAAATCATTATAATCTTATTTAAAAAGGTTCACAGGAGGAATCGTATGGCAGAATTATTTGAGTCATTGATGGTAATCAGTTTTGGATTGTCATGGCCTATGAATATTATCAGGGCATATAAAGGACGAACAGCTAAGGGGACAAGTCTTTTATTCTTAATTTGTATAGAATTTGGTTATATAAGTTCAATTATATGGAAACTATTAACTGGAGATATGCAGGCATTTTTTACAGGAGATTTTACGAAATACGGATGTTTTTTCTATTTGTTAAATGCTTTAATGGTAGCAATAGCAATTTTTATTTATTTTAGAAATAAGGCAATAGATAAAG
>JBKEAO010000116.1:0-32342 GCA_047972335.1 Anaerocolumna sp.
ATCTTGTTCTCCACAATATTTAAGAAAACAACAACTGCCACAGTATCTACCTATGCTGGTGTTTTAATCTTGTGTCTAGGTTCCATCGGTGTAGTATGGGGTATACATTCCTTGGTACAACTTAACTTAAACTACAATACAGCTGAAGATGCCATAAGACCCATAGCTGATATAGGCAACTGGCTCCTGCTCTTAATTCCCAATCCACTATTTACGTGCTTTTCCTTAATAGAATTACAAATAGGTACAGGGGAATTGTTTCAAAATTTTATTGGACAGTTTGGAAGTGTGCCAATATTTCTTAGAAAAAGTTGGTTTATTCTTAGTATAGTAGTGCAAATGATTATGTCAGGTGTGTTTATTGTGGCTTCGGCTAAACTATTAGATCCTCTTAGAAGAAATTGCTACCGCAAATGAAAGAACATTTACGGGGATTAATTGAGAGTGGCACCTTAGATGTACAGTAACGAACTATAAAGATCGCAAAAATATAATATTGGATAAAAAATTAGCCATCAGTTATCTTATCATGAATAAAATAATCGATGGCTTCATTTTGATATGAAAATGGAAGAAGAATAATATAAAAACATTATAACACAAAAATATAAAAAAGGTAGTGTTTTTGAAAAATAAATTAATTAAATTTTAATTATAGTATGAATATTAAGCAAAAAAATCACTATAGGAAGAATTGATACCATAAAATCTCGAATTTTCTTAGAAATACGTATGTTATGATATAACTTGGCATATACAATCTCATCCATATCAGGAATAAAATGAATGGGATAATTTTTAGTAAGGCCTTTGCTTTTTAAAATATTAACCGCTTTGTTATAAGCAATGGCGGCCTCTTCTTCAGATGAATAATACCCAATGATGTAATCTCCATTGATATGAATTTTGGCGGAATAAGTAAGTTTGCCATTTTTCTCTTGTTTTGAGACACCGTGAAATCTATTTATAATCTCAATGTTAGAGTATCTAAAGTCTAATTCATCCCCATTATTGAACATATAATCTTTTCCTAAAATCCCATAATTCCTAATGCCATATCTAGATAGTATATTAACTTGCATACCATAATCAGAAACAAAGAGATGGTTTCCCCTAACCATTATTTTATGGTGGGCATAGTAGAATAAATCATCAATGTCAAATTTTAAAACATAATCTACATTAATATAGTAGAAAAAGAATCCTTTCTTTAGATATATGGGATTTTTCATGTAGATTTTGTTGTCTCTATAGTTAATTAGAATAACCCACTTCTCAAAGCCTAAGGTACTAGAAGGAATATAATCCTTGATTCCAAGATGCGTATCTTTTAATAAAGAGTCAGCTTCCAAATAAGCCTTATTTGCTAAAATTTCTAAAGAATAGCTTCCAAGACTAATGTGTTTGTTTTTGTATGTAATGGAGGAGCGATAATAAAGTTCTCCACTCTTTTTTGCAGCTTTATAAACTCCAGGTAGTAATGACATGTGAGCTCCTATTGTGTAAAAGTTTTACGATACTAGCAATATTACATCATACATGAATGCTAATGTCAATGGCGTCTGAATGCTAATGTCAAAGGAGACTAGACTATAACGGGAATAGAGTCTAGCAATTGAAACTGTGAAGTAACTATAAGAACATTTTAAAGTTATATAAATATTACGTAAATATTAATATAAAATACAGAATTGTAACATGTATTTTGCAAAAAAACTAACTAAAACCTACAAAAATCGTAATATCATAAAAATTTTTATAGGCCTAGATGTATAAAGTAAAATATACCTGTCAAAAATATTTAATAAATCGTTAATAATTAGTTAAAAAATGTTTGTGCATTAAATCTAAAAAAACAGGCCATAAGTCCTAGATAATTTGTAAGAATTTATTTAATAGTAAAAAAATTACAAAAAAATTCTAGCGTTAATACCAAAGTTTGGCAATAGTTATTGACAGGTTCAAACCAAATGATATAATGCATCTTAAGCGTAAAATTAAGATTTGCCTGAAACTTAATTTGAAAAGCTTTTGAAAACTCCCTTTTGGTGGAGTGATAGAAAAAAAGAAAAGAGGATGTATGTATGCTAAAAATACACTCGTTTCTTCAAAGGGTTAAGAGACCATTAGAAAAATCTATACCTAATGGCAAAAACAGGACAGTCCTAGCTATGGTTATATATGCTATGGTGGCTGTTGTACTTTTACTTAGCCCGGATTATATGAATGGCAAAGGTGTGGAAGACACAACTTCCCATGCCGAAGCGCAACCAATACAGGCAGCCAATAATATAACGGGAGAAACAGCAAGTGAGACAGTTGTACGAAATGATAAAAGTTATGGAAGCGGTCAAATCTTACAAAACGAATTAAACACCTATAGTACCCCGGTGGTAAATTTAATGTCTCAGCAATTAAATAGTTTAACAACTTTAGAGGTCAATGGACTATCAACTAATTTGTTAAACTTAGTCACAAGTGATATCTGTAATATCAATCAAGTAATCTCTGCAAATAACGATTCAAGTGATGAAGTAATAAGTGATGTAGGAAATTCACAAAACAAAGAAATGCTAAATTCTAGTATAGCATCAGAAGTAGCAAACACAAATCAGGCTTTAGTGGGTGCAAAACAGGTTGATAGTGGTTCAACCAAAGAAGAAGTAAAAGAATCTACGTTGTCTGTTAGCAGTACAGATGAAAAAACGCAAGATACTAAGGAGACACAGAGTAATTCTTTGCCAGATGGAGCAAAGACTGGATCAAGTAAAGAATCAGCGAAGGATTCAGAGAAAGTAGCAAGTAAAGAAACAAGTAGTAATGAGACACAAGTAGCGAAAAAAGAAAGCAATGTAGTAAATCTAAAAGATAAAGACGTAGAAATACTACAAAGAATCGTTGAAGCAGAAGCGTCAGGGGAAACAATAAAAGGAAAGATGTTAGTTGCGAATGTAATCCTTAATAGGGTTAAGGATTCTTATTTCCCAGATACAGTAGAAGGGGTTGTCTTCCAAAGTGATGGAGGCACATATCAGTTTTCCCCTATAAAGGATGGGAGATATTATTCTGTAAAAGTGTCAAGTGACACAAAAAAAGCAGTAAGTAGGGTGCTAAAAGGGGAAGATGAATCTAAGGGTGCATTGTACTTTTCAGCTAGGTCAAGAGCTGATAGAAACAGTATGAAGTGGTTTGATAACAACCTAACATTTTTGTTTGAGTACGGTGGCCATGAGTTTTTTAGGTAAATAGTTTTTAGTGTTGGTTTGCAGAATGAAATGTTAACAAAATCCAAACAAAAATGAAAAAAATCAGCTAGAAGTAAATATAAAGAGAGCCTTGTGATATGTACAGGGTTCTTTTTGTTGAAAGAAGCGTAAAACACTTTATCAAGGTATTGTGTCTTAGTAAGATTCGTGTTATAATACAGAAAATTTTTGTTTATAGATTCTTATACTTACTATTATAAAGAATCACATTTGAAGCATATAAGAGTTCATTTGAAATATCTGTAACAATTTAAAAGTATCAACTTAAATGATATAAGAATAAACTTAAGTTATATAAGATTAATACTATAAAAATAAAAAAGGATGACAAACTATGAATCTAATGTATCAAAGTACTAGAAGTCAAAGCAAACCAGTAACAGCATCCCAGGCTATTTTAAAAGGATTAGCAGATGACGGAGGATTATTTGTTCCTCAATCAATACCAAAGTTGGATATATCTTTAGATGATTTGAGTAAATTATCCTATCAGGATACAGCATATGAAGTGATGAGATTATTCTTTACAGACTATTCTGAGGAGGAATTAAAAGATTGTATCAACCACGCATATGATGATAAATTTGATACGAATGAGATTGCACCAATAAAGGAAGTGGATGGCGCATACTATTTAGAATTGTTCCATGGATCAACAATCGCTTTTAAGGATATGGCTTTATCTATTCTTCCTTATTTACTAACAAAAGCCGCAAAGAAGAATCAAGTAACTGACGAGATTGTAATACTTACAGCAACCTCAGGTGACACAGGAAAGGCTGCTCTTGCTGGATTTGCCGATGTACCTGGAACTAAGATTATTGTATTTTATCCCAAAGACGGCGTAAGTCCTGTTCAAGAAAAACAAATGGTAACTCAAAAAGGAGATAATACATTTGTAATAGGTATAAAAGGTAACTTCGATGATGCTCAAAATGGTGTAAAAGCCATGTTTAATAATAAAGAACTTGCTGCATCCCTAAAAGAAAAAGGATATATTCTATCCTCAGCCAATTCTATTAATGTAGGAAGATTGATTCCACAAGTGGCGTATTACGTTTATGCATATGGCAGGTTAATAAAGAATGGTGCCATTAAAGCGGGTGATAAAATTAACGTTACCGTACCTACTGGAAACTTTGGAAATATACTTGCGGCATACTATGCAAAGAACATGGGACTACCAATTGATAAACTAATCTGTGCTTCTAATGAAAATAAAGTATTATTTGATTTCTTTGAAACTGGCGTATATGATAGGAAGAGAGAGTTCATATTAACATCTTCCCCTTCCATGGATATTCTTATCTCTAGTAACCTAGAAAGATTGATCTATCTTACAGCAGGTATGGACGATAAAAAGAATCTTGAATTAATGGAAGCACTTACAAAAATAGGTGAATATAGCATTACATCAGAAATGAAAGATTTAATGAAGGATTTCCTAGGTGGATATGCTACAGAAGTAGAAACTGCAGAAACAATAAAAAAAATCTATGAAAAAACCGGTTATATCTTAGATACCCATACAGCTGTTGCAGCACATTGCTATAACAAATACAAAAAAGAAACAAAGGATGAAACTAAGACAGTGATTGCATCTACAGCAAGTCCTTACAAATTCACAAGAAGTGTTATGGAAGCTATTGATAAAAAATATGATGGGCTGGATGACTTTGTCTTAGTAGACGAACTTAGTAAATTATCTGGTGAGAAAGTTCCTAATGCTATAGAAGAAATTAGAAGCGCTCCAGTTGTGCATGATAGAACATGTGACACTGAAAAGATGCAGGAAATGGTTGAAGGGATTTTGAGATAGGAAGAGAGCGATAGTTTCCTTTGTGAAATTAATTGAAGTAATAGATTGTTGTATTTGTATTATAATAAGAAATAAAAATATACAAATGTTTTTGTATTTGAGCTATCATAAGAAGTTATCTATCGTTAGACAAATTCTAACTGAGGTAATCAACTTATGATAGCTCTTTATGATTTTACTATTTTGTCATAGAAATTAATGCAGGGGGTTGTACATAAGCTATTAGGTTGATATGAAATGTTATGTCACAAACACAATTTGTACAAGAAAATATACCGATTATGACAAAACCATGACAAGAAATTGACACAAACGAAAGGTATCATATAAACATGTCAAGGGCAGCAGTTACTAATACGAATAGTCAATTGGTCCCAGACAGGAGTATAATTAATTCCATAATAAGATGAAAAAGAAAACGTGACCCACACCACTTTCTGTTAAAAAAATCCATTTATTTGAGTTTTGAATTACTAAGGCAACAACGCTCAAACGTGTCAAAAATAAGGCAAAACACAGATTTTACAATGGATTGAATGGGTTATAAAAAAGTAAAATAATAGATAAAAGGACTTGACCTTTTATTTGATTATTGTTATAATCAATTTGTTATTGGAATGATTATATTTAAAAAATATAATACCAAACCAACCTATATTTTAAGGAGGAAGAAAGAATATGAAGAAGAATTTCTTTACTAAGAAATTAGCTTCTGGTCTTGCATTAGCTTTAGTAGTAGCAAGTTTATCACCAGCTGGTGTATCCGCTGCTACAGCAACTAAAATCGTTAAACAAGACAAGAGCAAAGCACCTAACGTATTATATGTAGGTGACAAAGGTACAGACTATAGTCTAAGCAATACCTACAAGTCAAACACTTATTCTTGGAAGATTAGCAATTCTAAAATTGCTACAATCAATGCTAAAACTGGTGTAGTAACACCTAAGGCTCCTGGAACAGTAACAATCAGAGTTACTGCTAGAAAAGCTAGCACTAACAAATGGTTAAAAGATTTCACAATGAAAATCTATGTAAAATTACGTGCTGATAGCATTGATATCGGTGCTGAAGACTTTACATTAGGTGCTGGTGAAAGCAAAGACTTAAATGCAGTTAAAACTCCTGCAAAATCTACTGATACAGTAGTTTACGCTTCAAGCGATGAAAAAGTTGCAACTGTAGATGCTAAAACAGGTGTAGTTAAAGCTGTTGCTCCTGGTGAAGCTGTAATTACAGTTTATTCAAAAGGTACTTCTAAGAGCGCGATTACAAGCAAATACAACAGAACTGATTCTGTTAAAGTAACTGTAGCTTTTGGTGTAACTGAAGCTAAACAAACAAAAGCTAATGAATTTAAATTAACTTTCAATGGTGACGCTAAAGATGTAAAAGCATCTGAAATCTCTATTGTAAAGAAATCCACTAATCAAGTATATGCTGTTAACACTGTAGAAGCTGATGGTGTTGTTGCAACTGTTAAAACTTTTGCTGCATTAACTGATGGAAGTGTTTATGTATTAACATACGCTGGAAAATCTATAGAGTTTACTGCTAGTAATGGTAAAGTTACAGATTTAAAAATTAATACTGTAACTATCCCTAATGAAACAGCTACAGCTGTTACAGTTTCTACATTAGATACTAATGGTGTAGTTCTTGGAACATATGGCTTAGACGAAACTGAAGCTAAACTTGATTTGGCTTTAACAACAGAAGAAGGATACATTTCAGATAATAAATTAGTATTATTTAATGTTGGTAACACTGCTAAATTAACAGCAACATACCATACATTTGAATATGATGAATCTGGTAATGAAGTAGGTTCTATCGTTGTAACTGGTATAATCACTGCTATTGCACAAAATAGTGTTACAGTAACTGATTATGACTTTACAATTGCAAAGACTACTCCTGATTTTGATGATTATACTAAAAATACTAAATTAGCAATCGGTGATGAAGGATACTCAGTATACTTCCAAACTACTGATTCTAATGATGTTGTATCTGCAGCTTATACTTTTGAAACAAGCAATTCTGATGTACTTTTAGTAGCTACTAACGGTTCTGTTCAAGCTGTTGCTCAAGGAACTGCTTATATCTTAGTTAAAGATACTGATGGTAAAATCGTTTACACTATTCCAGTAAGCATTGTTGCTGAAAGAAAAGCTACTTCATTAGTTCTTGGTGCAACTAGTGCAACATTATCTAATTCTGCAAACTTTGAAGATACAAAATCAGTTACAGTAGTTGTTAAAGATCAGTATGGTGATGTTTTTGCAGATGCTAATATTGCTGAAGTTGATGTTTTAAACAAACCTTCATCAGTTACTGAAGCTACTGCTGCTGCTTTAGCTACTGCTGCTGCTGGTAAAGTTGTATTTGCAGCTCAAGGTGCAACAGTTGGAACTTATGTTTACAAACTTACTACAGAAGGATTAAGCAAAACTGTAGCAATTACTATTAAAGCTCCTACAACAGCTGCTCCTGTTTATAAAGTGGTTCAATCTGCTAAAACAGTAGATACAGCTTTTGCAAGTGCTGATGATATTGAAGATGTTACTGTAAAAGTAGCAATTACTAGAGGTGGAATAGTTGATGGTTATGTAGATTTAGAAGCTGATGCTACTGTTGTTCTTAAAAAAGGAACTACAACATTAGATCCAGCAACTGATTATACAGTTTCTGGTACTAGCATAATCTTTACTGCTGTATCTGCTGATGATACTACTAATGTAGTTTCAAAAGCTGATGCTGGAAGTTACTCATACACAATCGAATTTACAACAACTACTGGAACAACTAGTGTTGAAACTAAATTAGCTGGTGGATTTGTGATTTCTGATACTCAAGCTGGTGTTAATGTAACACGTAAAGCAACTTCTGGTGCAAGTGTAACTGATGCATTTAAGTTTACTTACCTTGGAACTACAGTTGAAGCTACTCAAGTAACTGATGCTGATGAAGTTGTATTAACTAATTCATCTTCAGTATATGTTAAAACAGTAGTAGTTAATGTAGTTATAACTGATGATAGTGTTAATTATATCGTTCCTATCACAGTAACAGTTAATGCTTCTTATGTAGTTGAATAATATTTACTAGTTAATAAATAATACAAAAGCACAAAACCTTGGGTTTTGTGCTTTTGTTATTAATAAAAATTTTATATATAGTTATTAATGCTTAAACATCTTAAGAAACCTTAATAAATATTGCAATATCCTCCTTTGTATGTTAAAATCCAACTTAGTGGAAAGATAACTCTTAGGAGGATTTTTAAATGAATGAAGTTAAGGTCAGTATCATTGTACCCGTCTATAACGTTGAGAGATACCTGGTTACATGTATGGAAAGTATGGTAAACCAGACATTAAAAGAAATTGAAATTATAGTAGTCAATGATGGCAGCCCTGATAACAGTATTGTAATATTAGAAGAATATGAAAGAAAATATCCCCATAAAGTTAGAGTGTTTACGACGGAAAACCGTGGGGTAAGCCATGCCAGAAATTATGGACTAGACCGAGCAGTCGGCGAATTTATCATGTTTGTAGATAGTGATGATTTTATCGAGCTTGATATGGTAGAGAAACTTTATAGTAAAGCCGTAGCAGATGATAATGATTTGGTATTGTGCTCAAGAAATAATGTATATGAGATTGAAGGTAAAGATACGTTAAAGAAGAAAAAGATGAATATCTTTTCTGCAAATCAGAACTTTAAGATGTCAGAACGTAAGTTTGAATTTGTACATGTATCTCCATTTCCTTGGGACAAGTTATTTAAGCGTTCGTTATTAGAAAATATTCGCTTTCCAGAAGGTATTCGTTTTGAAGATTTAGTTTTGGCTTTTGAAGTAGTATCTATAGCTGAGAGTATAGGCGTTGTACCAGAACCTTTGTATAACTATAGAAAGACTACACAAGGCGGTTTCTTAAACAGTTTCTCAGAAGCCACCAAAGATATAGTAACTTCCTTTGGTTTATTAGTGGAATTCATGAAAGAGCATGATCTATTTGATACCTTTAAGGATGAGTTGGAATATGTCTGTGTAAGGCATTTCTTTTTCCGTTATGAATCTTTTTATTCCATGGATAAGAAAGGGCAGTTGGCCCTTAAGATAGACATTATTAATGCTACGCAGGACTTCTTGACCAAAGAATTCCCTAATTGGACAGAGAATCACTACTTAAAATATGTGGCTGGTCCTGCACTAAAAAAACATTTAAAACATTATGTAACAAAGGATAAAACAATCCGCTATATTACTTTAAGAGACCGCGTTCCTGGTAAAGTGTATAGTGTATTAATTAAGCTTAGAAATATAAAGAATAAGTTTAACAAAAAGTGGAAAAAGTTTAGAAAAAGTAAGAAAAAAATTAAGCTGATTAAGGATAAGTTTAAGAAGTTTAAATTACTAAAGTTATTTCATCAACCTATGGATATGCTTTATACAAAATACTATGAATCTGAAAAGGTGAGAGATAAAGATATCTTATTCGAATCCAAACATGGAGATGATTTAGCTGGTAACATTTTTAATATGATATATGAAACGAGAAGGGATAAATATAATGATTACAATATTTATCTGGTACTGAAGAAAGAACTATTCGAGACTTATGGCAGGTTATTAAGCAACTACGGTATAACACATGTTAAGTTTATAGAACTTCATACAAAATAGTATTTAAAGGCTTTGGCATCTGCAAAATACCTAGTGACGGATACTAGTTTTCCACCTTATTATATCAAGAAGAAGGAACAAGTTTATTTAAATACTTGGCATGGCACACCTCTTAAAGCTATGGGTAGAAGTGTACCAGATAGAGAGTACGCCCTTGGTAATGTACAGAGAAACTTCTATCTTGCTGACTATTTATTGTATCAAAATGAATTTTCAAAAAATGTATTCTTTGATGATTATATGTTAAATGAAGTATATAGAGGAACAGTTTTATTATCTGGATATCCTAGAAACTCATCTTTCTGTAGAATGGATAGAAGGGATAACATTCGTAAAGAACTTGAACTTGAGGACAAGCAGGTAATGGTGTACATGCCTACTTGGCGTGGACTTCTTCATAAGAAGCAGAATAAAGAACAAGTAGAGAAAATATTTGGTTATTTAGCTCACCTAGATCACAAATTAAAAGACAATCAAGTTTTATATGTGAAATTGCATCCTTTTGTAAAGAGAGGCATTAATTACAGTGAACTCTTACACATAAAAGAATTTCCTGCTAATTATGAAACTTATGATTTCCTAAATGCCAGTGATTTATTAATTACTGACTACTCTAGTATTATGTTTGACTATGCGGTTTCGAAGAAAAAAATCATTTTATTCACTTACGATAGAAAAGAATATCTAGGAGACAGAGGTATTTATATCGATTTAGATGATATGGATTTACCAAAGGTTGAAACCATAGATGAACTTGCTAAAGAAATCAATAGTGAGTATGTATTTTATCCTAAATTCTATGAGAGATTTTGCAGTCTTGATTCTGCTGATACGGCAAAAAATGTATGTGATACAGTATTCTTAGGAGAGCATACAGGGATTAAAACCGTAGATTACAGCAGTAGTAAAGAGTCTAATGTTTTGATCAATGTGAAAGGTCTTAAAGGCAATGAAGAAGATCAATTATTTATAGAAGATCTGAATCAAATAAAGGATAAGAATAAGAACTTCTATTTACATTTTAAATCAGGGGTGATGAAGAAATATTCTAAAAACTTATCTTTGTTTAAGAAGAGTATAGGATATATTCCGTTATTACCGGGTAAGAACAGGGTATTATCTGAGTATATTGCTTTTGCAATGACCTTTAGATTTGGTATAGAAAATGGATATACGAGAAATAAGATTCAGTCATTGGCAAAACGTGAGAAGTTAAAAAATTATGGCAATACAAAATTTGATTATATCATTAACTATTCTGGTATGGATTTATTGTTGCTTCATATTTTTGATGCCTTTGAAGATGCTAAAAAGATATATCAGTTCTCTGCCTTTGATAAAGGGAAATATAATTGTAACAAAAAATATAAGCAAAACATTGACTATGCTTTAGGACATTTAGGTAATTATCATATGGTTATAATACCTGAAGAGATGAAGTCATTGGAAGCTGTAAAGAAATTATCAGGGAAAACTAAAGTGGTTTCTACAAAAGATAAATACAGTATAACTACGATGCTAAAGGAGGTAAATTAATTGAAGGCCGGTGTCATAACATTTCATAGTGCCCATAATTTTGGTGCAAGTTTACAGACTTGGGCATTACAAAGAGTATTAAAAGATAATAATATCGAAGCCTCTGTCATTAATTATCATCCTAGTATTATTGATGATTTATATAATCCTTTAAAGGGCAAAGAAGGAATAATCAAATCCTTAGCAGAACTAAAATTAAAGTGGAAGAACCCAAGAAGCCTTATTAGATATAAAAATTATACAGATTTTATTAATATACAATTTGATTTACTAGGTAACTTTTCTACTTATGAAGAATTAGAACAAGCTGACTTAGATCTTGATGCATATATTGTTGGTAGTGATCAGGTGTGGAATAGTGAGCATATTGGTGGATTTGACCCTACGTATTTCCTTAAGTTTGCAAAGCCTGGTAAAGCCAAGATAGCTTATGCTGCAAGTATTGGTAAGGATTATATATTACCTATTTATCATGAAAGAATAAGGGAATGTTTAAAGAGCTTTACTTCTATATCAGTGAGGGAAGAAAGTGCAGTAAAAGCAATCAAGGGACTAGTGAAAAGAGATATTGATGTAGTACTTGATCCGACCTTACTAATACCCAGGGAAGCCTATGAAGATATTAAACGTGATCCTAAGTTAAATGAAAAGTATATCTTTGTATACATGATGGAAAATAATCCTGATGTGATTAAATTTGCAAATAAAATCTCACAAGCTACAGGACTTCCTATTGTTCAAAGAAGACCCAATAAGTTATTTAAAAATGAAGTGGCAACTTGTTATACAGAAGGACCAGGAGAATTCTTAGGCTGGATTGAAAATGCGGAATATGTTATCACAAATTCTTTCCATGGCACTGTATTTTCAATGATTTATGAGACACCATTTGTATCCATGCTCCACTCTAATACAGGGAGTAGAACCATTGACTTATTAAAATCTTTAAAGATGGAATCTCATTTACTATATAATAAAGAAGACTTTGTTGACTTCTCTCAATTTGCCATTGATGATAAAGAAGCCTTAAGGAATAGAATCATTGGTTTAAGAAAGAGTTCCATCGTATTTTTACTAGATGCATTAAGAGATAATATCAGACAATCCAGAGTAGAATGTCCAACCAACATATCAAAGATGGAATGCTATGGTTGTACGGCCTGTAAGGAAGTATGTCCCACCAATGCTATCTCCATGGTATCTGATTCCGAAGGATTTATATACCCTGTAGCGGATGAAAAATGTATCCATTGTAATAAGTGTGCCAAAGCCTGTATTCGAAATAATAATCAACTAGCACCATATAAAGAAGACTATCCTAAGGTGTTATCTGTTATGAATAAGGCAGAAGAAGTAAGAATGAATTCTTCTTCCGGTGGAATATTCCCTGAACTAGCTAAATATGTAATTGAAGAGAAAAAGGGTTATGTGGTTGGTGTCAAATATGACAAGGATATGAACGTAGTATCTGACATTGCTGACAATATGGAAGATGTAAAGGCTTTCTATGGTTCTAAGTATGTAAAGAGTGATATTGATGGCATATTTCCAAAGGTTAAAAAGTTATTGGAAGAAAACAAAACTGTTTTATATTCAGCCCTACCATGTGAGTGTGCAGGCCTTAAATCTTATTTGAATAAGGAATATACCAATCTCTACATTTGTGAAATATTATGCCATGCAGGACCGTCTCCAAAAATTTATGGTGAATATATTGCCTATCTAAATGATAAATATAAAGCGAAGGTATCCAATATCAAATTCCGTGAAAAGTCTAAGGGCTGGCTGATTCACAAAGCTACAATGGTGATTGAATTTGACAATGGAAAGAGTATAAAGGCGAATGCTAGAAGGAATAACTATTTTAGAGCCTTTTTAAATGATTTTATTTCAAGGCCGTCTTGTAGTGCCTGTGAATATACATTTACCAATCGCATGGGAGATGTAACCATGGGAGACTTCTGGGGAATCAAAGACATAGATCCCGAGATGTTTGATGACAAGGGTGTTAGTCTTTTGCTAGTAAATAATGAGAGAGGTGCTTCACTCTGGGACTTAGTAAAAGATAGATTTGATTATAAAGATAGTGAAGTAACAGTGGCTTTTGAGAAAAATCACAACAAACCATGTGATTATAAGCTTGAGCGTATGGAGATATTTAGAAAGCTTGATAAAAGGCCAATTGATGATTTACTAGAGATTTATAATGATCTTAAGCAATAATATAGATTTACTTATTTTCTAATCTTAACTTGGAATTGTTAGTGATGTTGTAGAAAAGTTTAGACTATTTTACAGCATCCCTTTCAATTTACTAAGTGAATGATTGATGAAAGGTATAGGTGTTTGATTGAAGAAATATGTTAGTAATTTTGCAAAGTATCGTTTTTTGCTTGTTGAGTTAGTAAAAAAGGGAATTACATTAAAATATAGGCGTTCTTATCTTGGTATCTTATGGACATTAGTGGAACCTTTACTTACGATGATTGTATTAACCATTGTATTTGGTACATTGATGGGTAATACAGATAAAACATTTCCTGTATACATATTGTCAGGAAGATTGATGTATTCTTATTTTGCTAATAGTACAAAAGTGGCAATGAAATCAATTCGTACTAATAGTAGTATGATTAAAAAGGTATACGTACCTAAATATATGTATCCATTATCCAGTATTTTAAGTGATTATATCACATTTTTAATATCTCTAGTTGTACTTGTATTAGTAGCTGCTGTATTACAGGTAAAACCTACATTTTATTTAATACAGGCAGTAGTTCCATTGCTATTACTTCCTATTATGTGTTATGGTTTGGGATTAATACTTGCAACTTTATCCGTCTTCTTTAGAGATTTAGAGTATATATGGTCAGTTGCATTGATGCTAATTATGTATACTAGTGCTATCTTTTATGAACCAGAGAAGATTATTAAGGGAGGCTATGGTTGGTTACTAGAAATCAATCCATTGTATTCAGTGGTATGCAACTTTAGAAATGCCATATATGGACAGGTCTTAGATCAAAGGGCACTCATATTGTCTTTGGTCTATAGTTTTGGATTCTTACTCATTGGTATATTTATGTTTTATAAGAAACAGGATGAATTTATACTTCATGTATAATACAATAATATGAAGGAGGGCTATCATGAAGAAGAATGCAGTGGAAGTTAGTCATGTTAGTATGCGTTTTAATTTATCCTCTCAAAAAGTTGATAATTTAAAAGAGTATTTTATTAAGTTTGTAAGAAAAGAATTAAAATATAAAGAGTTTTGGGCTCTAAGGGATGTTTCTCTTACCATAGAAAAGGGAGACAGAGTTGGTTTGTTAGGGTTAAATGGTGCAGGTAAAAGTACACTACTTAAAATTGTTGCAGGGGTATTAAAACCAACCCAAGGTAAAGTCACTGTAAAAGGCAGAATAGCACCTCTATTAGAGCTTGGAGCAGGTTTTGAGAAAGAATATACAGGGGCAGAGAATATTTACCTTTATGGGGCTGTTCTTGGATATCCAAGGGAGTTTATAGCGGAAAAGTATAATGAGATTGTAGAGTTCTCGGAGCTTGGTAGCTTTATAGATGTTCCATTGAAAAACTACTCATCCGGTATGAAGTCCAGATTGGGATTTGCAATTGCAACAGTAGTTGAACCAGATGTATTGATTCTTGATGAAGTACTTGCAGTTGGTGATGCTAAGTTTAAGAAAAAGTGTGAAGCAAAGATACAATCCATGTTTGATAAAGGGGTAACGGTACTATTTGTATCCCATTCGTTGGCACAGGTACAAAAGATATGTAATAAGGCTATACTCCTTGAAAAAGGAAGAATTATTGCCAATGGTGATATTGCGGATGTAAGTAAGATTTATGAAGAGAAGACAAGGTAGTGATTAGATATTAGATCATACAATTCTGGTTATATTCGTAGAAAATTAGAAGATAGTATCATAAATATTTATGTTGTATATGAATAAAAATCATTAACGAGTATATTGTATGTTACTTTTTATGGTTAAGAATATCTTGATAAATTTAATAAAAGGAAGGGCTGTCGTGAACTTAGAATAATATCTAAGTCTCATGGCAGCCCTTCCTTTTTATATGCAAATTCTACTCTGTTACATTTTCTTTCACAAGATGATTCACAGTAAGTCCTAAACCAATAAGTACCCAGAATACTGGAGATACAGCGATTGAAGAATCATTGGATAGCCCAGATATCATATAACCAATGGTACCAAGAAATATAGATACGCCTACTCGTAAGTAGTAGGTTGTGAACTTTCCTTTTCTATATAAACGAATACTTTGTACAAAATAAATGCCATAGAATGCAAGGAAGCAAAGTAATGAAATAACACCTGTTTGTATACCCATCTGAAGATACATATTGTGAGGCTTGGTTAATAGCTGTCCTTCAAATCCTGCATTGTATAAACCTACATAATCTTGTTGAGGAAAAGCCATGGCATAGGAGTCGGCACCACTACCTAATAAAATGTAATCTTTTAATAAAGGTATAGATCTGGACCATATATAACCTCTTGAACTAGCATATGTTTCATAACCTGTAAATAAGGCAGATTCAGCGGATACTATTTTGTCAAACCTTCCATAGGCATTTAAATAATAGAAGGTATTATCACCAGTCTGATTTGAGAAGACCCAGTCTTTATTATCTATAGTTGCCTGTAGACATAAAATATTGTTATATGAAACAGGCATTAGGGTTATATTTTTAAAACGTTCGTCGCTTATAACATAGCTTCCAGTATCAGTAACTAGTTCATACGCTATTGAGGAACCAGTCTCATCTTTTAATAGAAGGTCTAATGCACCATTTGCTGTATTTAGATCAATATTTAATGTGTTATTATAATAAGTAATACTAAGGGTCTCATCAGTTTTTATCTCAGTAATTGCAAACTCAGTTTGATTGATGTTAGTTAATTTGTTAAAAGTATTCTTGATTGTACTTGAACCAAAGATTACGATTGGAATGCATATGAATAACATAGCACTTAATATAATAATATTCACTTTTTTATTTCGGAATATATATTTTCTAAATAATATAACTAAAATAAATGCTGTTATAATAATAGATATTACACCAGTACTGGATAAGGAGCCTATAAGTGCTATAAGCATTCCGACTATGGATAGAGATAGTAATATAATATTTTTCTTAGTTTTCTCAGTAAATAATAAGCCAATTAAGATAGGTAAGATCATGGAAACATATACGCCAACATAATTGGGATTAAATAATGTTAAAAATACACGATTGGCTTCAAATCTAAATTCGATACTATCTAATGAATTCCAGTAAATAGAAGGTATGTACAATTTCTTACCAAGTTCAGAAGCTAGAAAGTCATGACCAAGAATCTGTGTAAGTCCAAGTAAACTTAAAGTTAGTAAACTTATTATAAAATATTTAAAGATAAATTTTATATGATCTTCGGTTTTAACGAATAACCATATGTAATAAACAATAATGCTATATCCAATCAGTACAAACACTGATTCAAATTGCTCTAGAAAACCAGAAATCCCCCAGTGAAGATACTTTGAGGTAATAGTTGAAAGTAAAGATAATAGAGCATATGCAAACAAGAAACCTAGTGGTAATGTGATTGTAGCATTTATTTTCTTCATAACAATTTGATAGATTATGATTAGTGCTAAAAGTGATATAGTAACTATGAAGAAAACTTGCTTATAAAATAAAAATATATCAATAGCGTCATTAGTAGTTGGTCCCCAAGTGAATCCAGATAATCCAGAATTAAATTCATATAGATGCATAATAAAAGGAAGCACAGCTATCAAAAATACAATAGGAATAAGATGTAAATTACTTCCTATGGAATTAGACGATGAAGTTGTGTTATATTTATTATGTCTTACATGTCTTTTGTTTTTTGTCGAGTTCATTTTTATCTCCTTATTAACATTTAGATTAGTATAATGCTATGTAAACACCATTAAATACTATATTAATACATTGGTATAGTATTTACAATAATTTTGTGATGGAAAAAACTTTAACTAAAATAACAAATGTATGTAACTTATTTGGGAAAAAACTTGTATTGAAATGATTTATTATCTATAATAGATAATAGCATAGAATAATGGAGAATAGTATGAATTATATATATATAAAATGTATAAAAAGGTTGATTGACTTTATTTTGTCGTTATTAGGATTTATACTTTTTTCATGGTTATATATCATAATTATAATTGCTATCAAGTTGAATTCAAAGGGGCCAGTATTTTTTATACAAAAAAGAATAGGAAAGAATAAAAAAGAATTTAACATAATTAAATTTCGAACCATGAAAAGTGATACACCCCAAAATGTCCCTACGCATCTGTTAGAGAATCCAGAATATTACATAACTGCTGTAGGTAAGTTACTTCGAAAGACAAGCTTGGATGAAATTCCTCAACTTTTTAATATCATAAAGGGAGATATGTCCCTAGTAGGACCTAGGCCAGCTCTTTGGAATCAATATGATTTAATTAAGGAACGTGATAAATATGGCGGGAATTCTTTGCGCCCAGGTATAACTGGTTGGGCACAGGTTAATGGAAGAGATGAGATTCCGATTGAAGTGAAAGCTAGTTTGGATGGGATTTATGTTAGTAAAGTTAGCTTAATATTTGATTTAAAATGTGTTATAAAAACAATACGTTGTGTTATAAAGCGTGAAGGGGTTAGAGAAGGTATACAAGAAGAGGGTCATTATGAAAAGAGTTCTGGTAATTGGTGCTAATAGTTACATAGGCAAGAAATTTTATGAGTATGTAAAGCTAGAAAAGAAGGAAGAAATACTTATAGATATGGTAAGTGCTTCCGATGATGGATGGAGAAAGGTAGACTTATCTCAATATGATAGCATTCTACATTTGGCGGCCATTGTTCATAAAAAAGAAAAAAAGAGCATGAAAGAGCTATACTATCAAGTAAATTATAGATTGGCGGTTGAAGTTGCTAAGAACGCCAAAGAAAATAGGGTTGGTCAGTTTATTTTTATGAGCACGGCTGCTGTTTATGGTGATGGGGCAACTTGTATAACAAAGAACACTGTGCCAAAACCAACTACTTATTATGGAAAGACAAAACTAGCAGCAGAAAATGATATTAATAAGCTAAGTGATGATAAATTTAAGGTTGCTATTATACGACCTCCTATGGTTTATGGAGAAGGGTGTAAGGGGAACTATGCAAAGCTTGAAAAGTTGGCGAAATATACACCGGTTTTTCCAGAGTATCATAATAAGAGAAGTGTGTTGAGTATAGATAATTTACTCATGTTTTTATCTGATTCCATTATAAAAAATCTAACTGGATACTTTCATCCTCAGAACAATGAATATATGGATACATGTATCGAGGTTTTGAAAATAAGCGAGTGTTTGGGAAAACATACTATATTAGTTAAAGTTCCTTCATCTATTGTCAAAGGTTTAAGTTGTATAATACCAACTTTTAAAAAAATGTTTGGGGATTGTTATTGTGATATGACATAGATTTTATTTAATAATTATTATTTGAGTAGAGAAATGAGGAATTACGGATATGAAAAGAGCTCTTCTTGTGGCTCATGTTGCATCTATGATAGATCTTTTTAATAGGGATAATATTCGCTTGTTACAAGAAAAAGGATATCATGTGGATATAGCTTGTAATTTTAATAGTGGTAATGTTACATCTTCAAAAAGGATTCAAAAGTTTAAAGAAGAATTTGAAAGGATGAATATTAGAATTTATCAGGTGCCATTTCCGCGTAAAATAACAGCATTAGATGATATATTCAATTCATATAAAATATTAAAAAAAATACTAATCGATTCAGATTACAAAGTTGTACATTGTCAGTCGCCTATTGCTAGTGTTTTAACTCGTTTGGTATGTAAAGTTGTAAAAAAGGATATGAAGTTGCTGTATATGGCTCATGGATTTCATTTTTATAAGGGAGCATCTATTCTTAATTGGATTTTTTATTATAATATAGAAAAATATTGTGCTAAATATACTAATACAATTTTAACGATAAATAAAGAGGACTACTATCTTGCTAATACTAAGTTTACAAAAACTAATTCCATACAATATGTGCCTGGAGTTGGAATAGACATTGAAAAAATTAGAGACATAAAAACAAATAAACCTAATAAGCTATCAGAACTAGATATTCCTAATGATGCTACAATACTTATATCAGTGGGAGAACTTAATAAAAATAAAAATCACCAAGTTGCCATTAAAGCTTTGGCAAAATTAAAGAAAGATAACCTGTATTATATAATATGTGGAATCGGCCCTATGCAACCTAAATTGCATCGAATGATAAAAAAATATCATTTGAGTGAGAATATTAGGATAATGGGTTATAGAGAAGACATTATTGAACTATTAAAAATTTCTGATATCTTTATGTTTCCTTCTATACGTGAGGGACTGTCATTATCACTCATGGAGGCTATGGCAACTGGATTACCAATTTTGTGTAGCAATATACGTGGAAATGTTGATTTGATTAGAAATGGGGAAGGTGGTTACTTGTTTCAGTATAATGATGTAGTTGCTTTATCAAATCATATTGAGCAGCTTTCTGATAATTTGGAATTGAGAGAAAAAATGGGACAAACCAATTTGATTAATATTAAAGACAAAGATATAAATAGAATACATGAAATAATGAGTAACATATATGATGCGCTGGAGGATGAATATGATAATACCGGGGATAAATGAACACATTAAAGTATTTATTAAATATAAAAACTTACTTTTTAATTTGGTATCTAGAGATATAAAGGTAAGATATAGAAGGTCGGTACTGGGAATGTTATGGACAGTTTTAAATCCATTGCTTATGATGGTTGTAATTACTATTGTATTTTCAACATTATTTAAGCAAAATATTGAACATTTTCCTATTTATTATTTATCTGGCTCTCTCGTTTTTTCTTTTAATTCAGAAACTACTAGCAACGCATTATACTCGATTATAGGAAATGCTGCATTAATGAAAAAAGTATATATTCCTAAATATTTATTTCCATTAGCAAAAGTGGTCTCAGGTTTAGTTAATATAGGATTTTCATTGATTGCAATGTTTATTGTTATGATTATATTAGGTGTGGAATTTAGACCAACACTTTTACTATTACCAATACCAATAATGTACGTATTTATTTTTTCGACAGGTTTAGGCTTGCTATTAGCGGCTGCAACTGTCTTTTTTCGAGATATAGCTCATTTTTATGGTGTATTTCTTATGGCATGGACCTACTTTACACCTGTGTTTTATCCTGAATCAATATTGCCAGATACAGCAATGCAGGTTATGAAATGGAATCCTATGTATCATTATGTTAAATATATGAGAGAGCTAATTCTATTTGGAAATTTTCCTGGGATAAAAGAAAATATAGTGTGCTTTATATTTAGTTTGGTGTTTTTAATACTTGGTGTTCTGGTTTTTTATAAAAAGCAAGATAGATTTGTGCTGTATGTCTAAAAAGAAGGTGGTTTTTTATGGATATGATAAGTGTAAATAATGTTTCTATGATGTTTAATATGAGTAGTGAGAGAATAGATAATATAAAAGAGTATATGATTCGCCTTATTAAGAGACAAATTATGTTCAAAGAATTTTGGGCATTAAAGAATATATCCTTTGAAATACAAAAGGGTGATGCGCTAGGGGTAGTGGGATTGAATGGGTCAGGAAAGAGTACGTTATTAAAACTTATAGCTGGAGTTTTAAAGCCTACTGAGGGGACTGTTTTTACAGGTGGTGGAATCGCTCCCTTGATAGAATTAGGAGCGGGATTTGATGAAGATTTATCAGCAGAGGAAAATGTGTATTTAAATGGTGCCATTCTTGGATATTCCAAAGAATACATGAAGGGGAAGTACAAAGAAATAATTGAATTTGCAGAACTGGAGGAATTTACGCAAATCCCACTTAAGAACTTTTCATCAGGTATGAAAGCTAGGCTAGGTTTTGCAATTGCAACAATGAATGTGCCTGATATTCTAATTTTAGACGAAGTGCTTTCAGTGGGGGATTATAAATTCCAAGAAAAGAGTTTTAATCGTACAAAAGAGATATTAGATTCTGGCGCAACAGTTATGTTTGTCTCTCATTCTGTAGAGCAAGTTAGGAAAGTTTGTAATAAAGCACTGTGGCTTTCAAATGGAGAAATGAAAATGTTTGGTGATGTAGAAAGTGTTTGTACTGCTTATCAAACCCAAGACTGAAAACAATAAGAAAAGGTGTATACATGAAAAAGAAACTTTTATTTGTCATAACTCAATTTTATAAAGGCGGTGCTGAGGTAGCCTTATTGAATCTTTTTAATGCATTATCAAGTGATGAATATGAGATTGATTTTTTGGTTTTTGATCAAATGATATTGAAGAACGCAACATCTTTACTACCCAAAGTTCCTGATTGGATTAAAGTGTGTAATGCAGCAGAAAAAGAGGGAAAAGCTGCTATTATTGTTAAGATTATTTCTAAGACTATTAGAAAGATAACTAAGAAGCAGATATATAGATTACGGGCCTATAATTTTATCAAAAGGAAAGAATATGATATTGCATTTTCGTATGGTGAATGGCTCTCGCCTGAGTTTATAGCAAAAAAAGTTAATGCAAAGAAAAAATATGTATGGATTCATACGGATATAGACAAGGCACCTTATGTGGATAAGGATATACTATTCGGCTATGATTCCTACTACACTGGATATATTTTTGTATCTGAGAATTCAAAGAGAAGTGCAGAAGCTAAGTTTAAAGAAGTTGTAGGAAAGTCACATATTGTACATAATATGTGTGATGATGAAATGATTAAAAAATTTGCAGAGATTGAGGTTCCTGTAGCAATTAATTTCACAAAACCATTGTTATTAACAGTGGGTAATTTGAGAGATGAAAAGAATCATAAAAGGCAAATTGAAGTAATGTATAAACTAAAAAAATTGGGGATTGATTTGCAATGGATTAATGTTGGATCAACTGCAAATGTATTTTTATATCAACAATTAAAAAATTTAGTTAATAAATATAACATACACAATGATTTTATTTTTGTGGGAGTTGATGATAATCCGTATAAATATATGAGGCAAGCTGATATGGTCGCTGTTTTATCTGATTTTGAATCTTGGTCATTAGTTATTACAGAAGCAAAGATTTTAGGAAAACCAGTCATAGCTACGAAAACCTCAGGTGCCTTAGAACAAATCATAGATGGAGAAACAGGGATATTAGTCGATTTTGAAATAGATAATATAGCAAGTACGTTGCAACAATGTTTGTCGAAACCTGAGAAGTTATCATATATAAGTAATAATTTAGTAAACTTTTCGACTTTTAATGACGTAATTAGAGAATTTAATTTAATTGTGAAAGGATAAGGCGTTGAAGAAAATACTATATGTATTTGATAATATTAATTATATGAGTGGAGCTCAAAAAGTAACATTATATCAAATTGACCAACTAAAGTATAAATATAATATATCCGTTTTTAGTTTAAAAGAACCGGAACAACATTTATTGAGTAAAGAAATAAATGTGATTGGTGAAGAAATTTGGAAAATGTATTCACATTTTGGCAGTAGTTTAAAAAGTGTAATATTTGACAAGCGAATAACTTTTTTGCAAAAATATATAAGAATAAAATATGCAGTATTTTCAAAACTGAAGTTAGTGGAGAATTATATAAAGATTCTATTAGGTGATAAATTGACAAATGTATTTGAGAATTTTGATATTGTTATTGTTGTTAGTGAAGCATCTAAACTTAGAGAATTGGTTGGTGAATTAAAAAATCCTAAAAAAATTCAATGGATTCATACAGATTACATTAAGTGGAGTGAATTTTCATCTTGGACTAAGGACATTACAAAGAATGATGCTTTTTTGTATAAAAAATTTAACAATATAGTGTTATTGTCTGAATTCAGTAAAAAGAATATGGCTGATAAATACCCACATTTGAATGATAAGATGGTAGTTATACCAAATTTAATTTTGGGCGAGGACATACTTAATAAATCAAAGGAAGATTCAGATATTAAGTTATCTAAATCTTGTATTAATTTAATTACGGTAGGAAGACTAGAGAAAGAAAAAAACTATGATGGTATTTTAGATATATGTAAAATGTTGAAAAGTGATGCAATAGAATATAAATGGTATATTGTGGGTAGTGGAAACTTAAGAAAACATTTGGAATCCAGAATAAAATCAGAAGATTTATCAGATAGGGTGACTTTATTAGGGAATTTAGATAATCCTATTAGTATTATGAAAAAATGTGATTGGTTTGTGCTTCTATCTGATTATGAAGGAACTCCGGTTACTATAGACGAAGCCAAAGTGATTGGACTACCGGTTATTGCCTTAGATCGGGGAGGTATTAAGGAGCAACTAATGGATGCGTATGGAATCTTATTGCAAGATGAAGGTGATATTTATCGGAAATTTGTGCAGGGTGTTATAATGAAAAATCATATTCAAGGAGGATATAATTATGTGAATTCGAATTTAGAGATTAAGGTAAAGTTAGATGAATTATATAAGGAGACATGTAGCTGAAAGAAATAAAAGATGCAGTTGTTAGACTATGGCCTCTTTTAACATCAAAAGAGACTATATTATATGGTTAATAAAATATTGGTCGTATAATGTGAAATAAATTTCACTCCTTGGATAAATTACCGACATTGGAAGTTCTTGTTCTCTATACAGAGTAATATTAATTGGTGGATTCTAATGCAATAATACCTCAAAAGTTTCATTCTATAATGAGAAAAGATGCAGCAACCTTACCAGCAGATATATATAAAGATTATCTTAGTAAAACCTATAAATTTTAGTTATAAAGATGCGACTTACTTTACTTAAGATAAAGTTTATTTAGAGGAGGTAAAATGAAAAAGAAATTACTTTTTGTTATTAGTCAATTATTCAGAGGGGGAGCTGAAACATCCCTGGTAAACTTATTAAATAATCTAGATTATGATCTGTATGACATAGATTTTCTAGTACTTAATCATAAACCTATTAAAAATGCAGTTTCGTTACTATGCAATATCAATAGAAATATAAATATATGTGACGCATATGAAGAGTATCAGAATATAAATATAGGAGATAGAATTCATGCTAAATTAGTTTATTCGAGTGATGTAAAAGGAGCATATTATATTACTGCACTTGATTTTGTTAGAAATAAAATATATGATTGGGCATTCTTTGTTGGAGAGTGGCATTCACCATCTTTTGTTGCATTTCATGTTGAAGCTAAGACTAAAGCTGCTTGGATACATAGTGATATATCAAAGGCTGGCTATTTTGATGCAGATCATTTTTTTTATTTTTATGATAAATTTGAATACTTTATATTTGTGTCTGAGAACTCATTGCGTTCTAGTGTAAAGGCTTATCCATTTATAAAAGAAAAATCAATAACTATTAATAATATTTTAGATGTTAAAGATATAAAAGTAAAAGCTCTAGAGAAAGTAGATTTAACTTATGATAAAAGTAAACCAATGTTACTTACATGCGCAAACTTTAGACAAGAGAAGAATCATTTACGTCAAGTAAGGGTGCTCTCCGAATTAAAAAAAAGGGGGTTAGACTTACTATGGGTTAATATAGGATCAACAGCAGACGAAATACTAGTAAATGAGGTTAAGGAACTATGCATAAGTGAGAAAATTGATAATAATTTTATTATACTAGGACCAAAAGATAATCCTTATCCATATATGAAAATGGCTGATGCCGTTACTGTATTATCAGATCATGAATCATGGTCTATGGTTATTACTGAGGCAAAAATAATTGGTACACCGGTTATTTCGACAAAAACATCAGGAGCATTAGAGCAAATAGAACATCAAATAACTGGAATATTGACTGGATTTGACATAAGCGATATAGCTAATAAGATTGAGGAATTTATTTCTAACCAAGAACTGCAATCATCTATCAAGGAAAATATATATAATTTTGATAATACTAGTGTGATAATGGAAAGTTTTAATGAACTAATTGTAAATGAGGAACATTTAGAAGAGACTAGAAATCAAGTACATAAAAGTATTTTATATGTAGTTGATGATATTAACTATGTTGGCGGTGCGCATGGAGCAACTAAATTGCAAATTAAGGAGCTACTTAATACAAATAAAGATATAACTATATTTTCAACTACTATACCAAATTTAAAGACTCGGCAAGAATTATTAGGTGTGAAATTTAAAGCTTTAAATAGTATTAGAGAAGACAAGATATATAATAAGCGTGTCATAGATTGCATGTTTAATAATACAGTAAATAGACGAGAAAAGATAAATAAAATAAAACAATTTATACTACAAAAATATTTGCATGATAAAAATTTTTATGATGACAATGTATTGGGTGGATTAAAAAATATTTTTGAAGGATTTGAAACAGTTTGTATTACTTCAGAAGGATCAGCATACAGATCTTTACTAGCAAACTCAAATTGTAATAATAAAATACAGTGGATACATACCGATTATTGTGCATGGCGAGAATTTAATGAATGGACAAGGTTTATTACAAAAAATGATGAAAAAATTTATAAAAAATTTAATTCTATTGTCCTTTTATCTGAAAATATAAAATATAAATTTGATAAATTATACCCTGTATTGGCTGATAAAACTATAGTGATTAAGAATTTGATTCCTTCAAGTTCAATATTAAGTAAGGCGAGTTGCATAGATCAAGAATATGAATCAGTTCATTTCGTAACAGTCGGTAGGCTAAGTAAAGAGAAAGCATTATCGCGTCTTTTTAATATTCTTAGAAAGTTAAAAGAAAATAATTATAAATTTACATGGGAAATTATCGGTGATGGTGAAGAGGTAAGATATTTAGAAGATTTGATTAAAGAGTTAGATCTAAGCGATAATGTTACTATTTTAGGGTACAAAAAGAATCCATATAAATTCATGAAAAAAGCCCAGGTATTTGCTTTGCTGTCTAATTATGAAGGAGTGCCTAATACTATTTATGAAGCATTAATTTTAAGGTTACCAGTATTAGCTACTAACGTAGGTGGAATAAATGATCAGATAATTAATGGCGTAAATGGGTGGCTAGCAGAAAATGACGAAGAGAGCATTTATAATACTATAAAGCATATTCTAGAAAACCCAAATGAAATTGAACAAGCCAAAAAAAATATAGAAGAGTATATATATGACAATGATATAATTATTAAGTCATTAAATAAATTATTTTGATCTTATTATATATTTATTTACTAATTTTTTAATTAGTTTTTACAAAATTTATTAGTTCAATAGATATGCATAAAAAATAAATAAACATGATTTTAGTTGTTTGGGAGGAAGGATGAAATATATTAAAATTTTATTGAGAGGTTTGTGGTGTGTATTAGGAGGTTATTATTTAACTTGGTGTGTTGATAAAGTAACGTTAGATACATTTTTTCACAGGCTATTTGTATATATATATTTTACCATTATCTTAGTGTTTTTTTCAGCATTTTTAGGCAGAGTTATAAAAAAATATGTAAATTCAAGATTTGGTATATTGAAAGTTACATTATCAATCATTACAACTTTAATGATCTTTATACCAGGTTTTGATATTTTTGTTGGCGAATCTAGTCCTATTAAGATTTTAATTACTGCAATGGGACAAATGGGAGTGACACATAACGAACAACAGGGTACTGAGGTATGGATAACATCTATCTCTTTAGATGGTAAGAAATATTCATTAAAGGATATACCTATTGTATCCGAGTGGGAATTGAGAGATGGATATTTGCTTTCCTATCAAAATCAACCATCTACCTTAGAGATTGAACTACCAAGGGCTGACAATATAGAAATTAGTTTTATTTCGCATCCTTGGAGTGGAGAAGTAGAGGTAGAGGTAGAAGGCTCTACAGATATTTATAGTCTTGATCTTTATCAATTTGAAGAACAAGGAGGAAGCGAAAAAAAGATAGAATTTACAACTGTACAGGATAAAGTTAATTTTAGTAATTCAGAAAAGTTAGCAATAGTAAGTTGCTTAATTTTTATATTTGGTATGATATGTATTTTATTGTGCTTATATAGAATAAAGTATATTCAGAGTTTTGTTATTTTTCTTTATTTATTATTTTTGTTATTAATTTTACCAATAGAGATTGATAGGATTACATTTGTAATATTAAATGGATTAAATATTATTTTATCTTTGTTTTTACCTGATATATTTGTGAGTGAAATAATGAAAAAATATATATCACCTAAAAATATAATTTTATTATTGTTAATTAATATATATGCAGCATTCGCTTTAGTAGCGCAATCTTTATTTTTAAGTGGTGATAAAGTATCATTTGATATTATTAGTTTTTGTAAATTTTTGTTTTATGTTATTTTATTTTTTTTAATAAATATTTATATTATTTTTTTATTAGAATCAGTATACATATTTTTGGGTACTAAACTTGAATATCCTATTTTAAGGAATAATAATCATACTAAAAATCATGCTTTATTTTATTTAATCTTCTTCATTCCGTGGATTATTGCACTTATAGGTTTCTTTCCTGTGAATATGACGTCAGATAGTGTTGATCAATGGAGACAAGCCCAAGGAATAATTGAGTTAACTAATCATCATCCAGCATTTCACACCTTAATGATACGATGGATTTCATATCTATATCCATCACCATTTGTAGTAGGATTAGTACAGGTTGTATTCTGCGCCTATGTACTAAGTGATTTGTGGGTATATCTAATAGGTAAAAATATTAATAGAAATATTTTAATGATATTTGCTCTTGTGGTAGCATTATCTCCAGGTAATATTATGTTAGTAACAACCCTATGGAAGGATATCCCATATACCTTTTCTTTACTTTGGTTAGGAGGATTACTATTAAGAGTATTTGACGATATTGATTTATTTTTCAAAAAACCGTTAAGAGTGATATGTTTAATTGTTAGTTTGGTGCTTGTTTTTGAATTTAGGCATAATGGGGTTATTCCATTTTTGTTTGTTATACTTACATTAGTTGTACTTGCAGTAAGTAAGTTGTCAAGGAATATTGTCTTAACACTTAAAATAATGATATGTGCTGTATTACCAGTTTTATGTGTTGCCTTTATAAATGGCCCTTTATTTAGTTATTATCATGTTAATACAGAAGCAGTTGGTGGAACCAAATATACACCAATGTTAACTGCATTAGGATCAATTGCACACAACGACTTGAAATTAGAAGATAAATCTATTGAACTTATGGAAAGTACTAATGTAACATTGGAAGAATATAGCCAATATTATTCTAGATTTAACGGTGATAATTATATATATGGTATTCCTAATAAAACATGGGACCGTAGTAGTCTAGGGATGAGTGAGGTGATGACAGTTTATCTAGATGAGTTAGTTAAATATCCAGATGTTATAATTAAGGACAGATTGGACGGTACTGAACTTTTGTGGAATGTTTCTCAAGCGCAGGGGTCTTTTAATTATAAATATGATATAGGTGTTTATAGTTTTGATGGAGCTAATATGATAAACACTAATTTTATTGCAAAATTTTTAGGTTATTATTGTGAAGTATTCAACAGGGTGTCCATACTTAATATTCTTTTTTGGCGTAGTGGAATTTATATTATTTTATTGTTTGTTTTATTGTTGTTTGTTCATATTAAAAAGCTCTACAAAAGTATGATTTTTTTAATACCTTGTTTTGGTAATTTTATATCTTTGATTCTATCAATGTATCATCAAAGCTATAGGTATATTTATTTTATACCTATATCAGTTCTTATTTTTACTTTAATTGTCTTGGCTAATACTAAAGAAAAAGAGGAGAGAGTATCAGAATGAAGAAAATTGCTATTTTAATACCTTGTTATAATGAAAGTAAAACAATTGCAAGAGTAATAGCTGATTATAAAGAACAGCTTCCTGAGGCAGAAATCTATGTATATGATAATAATTCAGTGGATGGAACAGATGAGATTGCACTTGCAGCAGGTGCAATTGTAAGATACGAACGTAGACAAGGTAAGGGTAATGTTATACGATCAATGTTTCGTGACATTGAGGCTGATTGCTATTTAATGATTGATGGCGATGATACCTATCCAGCAGAGTTTGCTAGAAAGATGACAGATGAAATTATAAAGAATGGTGCTGATATGGTAATAGGAGATAGGCTTTCATCAACATATTTTACAGAAAATAAGAGGATTTTTCACAATAGTGGAAATGTTCTTGTGAAACGTTTAGTAAATACATTTTTTAAAGGTAATGTGTCAGATATAATGACAGGATATAGGGCCTTTAGTCATATATTTGTAAAATCATTCCCTGTGCTTTCTAAAGGATTTGAAATAGAGACAGAGATGACAATACATGCATTGGATAAGAATTTGCTGCTCTCATCTATACCAGTTACATATCGTGATAGACCACAAGGGAGTGAGTCAAAACTTAATACATTCTCAGATGGATTTAAAGTTATAAAAACTATTCTTAGACTATTTAAAGATTATAGACCTTTTCTCTTCTTTGGAATCGTCGCTGTTATTTTATTGCTTACCTCGACATTTATGTTTATTCCTATATTACTAGAGTACCTTAACACAGGATTGGTGCCGAGGATTCCTACATTAATTGTTTCTGCAGTATGTGGATTAGCAGCAATTCAATCATTTACCTGTGGTTTGATTCTAGATACTGAAAGTAAAAAAGCAAAACAAAATTTTGAACTCCAGTTGAATATTATTGGGATGCTTCATAATGCAGATGATAAATTGGAAAGTAGTTATAAATCTAAATAGAGCAAATTAAATTGAATTTAGGATAGACATAGAGGTATAAAGGATGTTACGATCATTTGAGAAAAATAAAAAAGGGATATTTCTTATGTGCCTTTCGTCTATTTGTGTTTGTTCTGGACAACTTCTTTGGAAGTTATCAGTTCATGGAGGCATATTTTTATTAATAGTAGGTTTGACTTTATATGGTGTAGGTGCATTGATTATGCTTGTAGCATATCGATATGGAAGTTTATCGGTTTTACAACCAGTATTAAGCTTGAACTATGTCTTCAGTATTATTCTTTCTGCAACCATTTTACACGAGTCCATAACATTGGCAAAGTGTTTAGGTGTTTTTATTATTATTACAGGTGTAATATGTATTGCAGGAGGAGATGAATGATGCAGTATTATTTAATTATATTGATAATGACTATAATTGGAGCATGTGCTAGTTATTGCTTGAAGAAAGCCTCTAGTAGTAAACAATTTAAAAATATTATTACTATGCCGGCACTATATCTGGGTGTTATTTTGTATTTGATAGCAGCTTGTTTAAATATCTTTGTCTTAAGATATATGGAGTATTCTATAGTACTTCCATTAACTTCAATTACTTATGTATGGACATTTATTTTATCATATTTTTATTTACATGAGAAAATGACATTAAAGAAAGGCTTAGGAATTGTATTTGTTGTTTTAGGAAGTATGATACTTACATTGTAACATGTAGGATTACAACATATTGTATTTTAGTGTTAAATCACTGAAAAATTATTTTATGAAGGGATAATTCCGATGGCAGTATTATTAACAGGTGGTGCAGGTTATATAGGAAGTCATACTTGCATTGAATTATTAAAAGAAGAAGAAGTTATTGTTATTGATAACCTTTGTAATTCCAGTCAAGAAGCATTACATCGCGTGGAATTAATAGCAGGAAAAAAAATACGGTTTTATCATAATGATTTATTGGATCGCCATGCACTTGAGAATATTTTTGAGAATGAAAAAATTACATATGTGATACATTTTGCCGGTCTAAAAGCAGTTGGAGAGTCTGTAGTAAAGCCCTTAGATTATTATTGGAATAATATAACGGGGACTTTAAATTTATTAGAAGTGATGAAAAAATTTTATGTTAAGAAAATAATCTTTAGTTCATCTGCTACTGTTTATGGTGTACCAAGTACAGTGCCTATAAGAGAAGATTTCCCATTATCAGCTACCAATCCATATGGTAGGACCAAGTTGATGCTAGAAGAAATATTAACAGATTTATATACCGCAGACACTGATTGGAGTATTGTTTTATTAAGATATTTTAATCCTATTGGCGCTCATAAAAGTGGTCTAATAGGAGAGAATCCTAAAGGTATACCCAATAATTTGGTTCCATATATTACTCAAGTAGCTGTTGGAAAGATGCCGTATGTTAGAATATTTGGGAATGACTATGATACAAAAGATGGCACAGGAATTAGAGATTATATACATGTTGTAGATTTAGCAAAGGGGCATGTTAAAGCTAAATTAGCACTTGAAGAACGAGGAGTTCATATATTTAATTTAGGTACGGGAGTTGGCTATAGTGTATTAGATATGATTCATGCGTTTGGGAAAGTAAGTAATAAAGACATTCCATTTCAAATTTTTGGTAGAAGACCCGGAGATATAGCTGCATGCTATGCAGATCCTATAAAAGCATGGGAAAAATTAGGGTGGAAGGCACAATATAAATTAGTAGATATGTGTGAAGACAGTTGGAGATGGCAAGAAAATAATCCTAATGGATATTTATAATATTAACTTGCTACGATTAAATTTTAAAGTCCTATAACTTCTATTATAAAACTAATTTTTACTTTATTGCCTAAACATAAAAATTATGTTATGCTTATCAAGAAATAATGCAATATATTTCAAAAGAATATTTATAGGGGAACACCCACATGAAACAATTCATAAAAGACAAACGACTCTTCATACGACGATTATTTCTAATAATCCTAGATGCTATGTTAATCAACATAGCATCCTTTTTGGCGCTTACAATTCGGTTTGATTTGCGACTTGGACAAGTTCCTACTAACTATGCAGAAGCCGTTTTATCTTATGTAATCATTAATA
>JBKEAO010000073.1:0-17025 GCA_047972335.1 Anaerocolumna sp.
ATCGAGATTAATGGTTTCATCGAGTATAGAAAGGAATTGATATTTGTTATTATCAAATTTATTTTGGCAATCTTCAAAAATTTCTGCCAAAGAGAGTTGTTTGTATGGTATCATATAGATGCATCTCCTTTTTGGTGGTAAATGGTTTTTCGACAACTCTATTTTACCATAAACCATTGAGGAGATGTTTTGTTTTTTGAAAGAAAAAATCCCGTATTTATGCGGGTTTTGGCGTTTCACAAACGCCTAAATGATTTATTACAGGGAAGGGGAAAAAGCATTTAATGATGCCCTTGTATCAACGGAAAGAAGTAGGGAAGATATAGATTCCAATGATATCTGGTTTTCTGACCATCATCTGGTTGATGTGGCTGTTATTAACAATCGTGGCAGGGTGTTCAGACCTTGGCTGACAGTATTCTTTGATGCCAGAGCAAGCAAAGTGATTTCTTTCATTGTAAGGGATAAATCGGCAGATGCAACTGTTATAAAACAATGTTTAAGGATTGGAATGGAGCAACATGGAGTTCCAAAAGAATTGTACTTTGACAATGGTAAAGACTATCGGGAAAAATCATTTAATTCAGATTTTCCAATCTCTTTAGTGAAACAGTTGGGAATAAATATGATTTATGCAACCCCCTATCATGGACAGGCTAAGACGGTAGAACGTTTTTTCGGAACAATGGAAGATAGGTTCTGTAAGTTTATTCCTACTTATTTAGGCAAGGATGCAAAACAAAGACCGGAAAATATGCGTGTGACCTTTGACAAACTAAAAGACAAAGCTCCAACGATGGAAAAGTTTATTGAACTTCTGACAGCCTATTTTGAAGAATATAACCATACACCGAGTAATGGTATTGATATGAATGGAAAATGTCCAGAACAAGTGTATTATGAAAATCTTCATACAAAGAATGAAGTCAGAGATAAATCTATCCTTCGTATTCTTTGCGGAATATTTGACGAAAGAACCGTACAGAAAAATGGAGTACAGTATCAGGGAAGATTTTATTATCACACTGAACTACTTTCCCATCTTGGCGAGAAAGTCATCATAAATGCAGACCCTTACAACATGGATGAACTGAATGTATTCGATACAGATATGAGAGCCATCTGTAAGGCTCCGGCAAAAGTAAGGACACCTTTCAGACATACGACTCAGGAACAATTCAGAGAAGCTATGAAAGAAAAGAAAGAAGCTAAAAAGATGATACAAAGGTATGCCCCAACAAGGGAATTGGATACTATGAGTATTATTGCTAGAAATCAGATGTTAGAAAAACAGTATGAGGAAATGGAAGGTACTAAGATTGTCGAAAATATTAATCCTGCCTTATCTAAAAACAGCAGAATTTTAGAAAGTTCTGTACAAAGCAGACGGTTAAGTGATGAAGATAATGCATTACAGGCAATTACACAAATAAAGCACGCATAGGAGGGATATGATGCAGAACATTCAAAAAGAACTTGCTTCTTTCATGGAGCAGTCAAAAAAGTCACAAAGGCAGATTTCAAAAGAAACAGGGCTTTCCACCTCTGTTATATCACAGTTTCTTGATGGTACATATAACGGAAACAATGAAAAAGTGTGTACAGCAATTAAGCAGTATTTAACGGTCAGTAAAGAACGTTTAAACAATGTTCAGGGTGTTGCTTTCTATCAAGAACTTTATAATACAAAAGAGGTACTTTATACTTGCAAGTATGCCCATATAAAAAACGATATAACACTTATAGCAGGAGATGCAGGGGCAGGAAAAACGACTGCACTAGAGTATTATAAAAACCAAAATGTAGGTGTTATCATGGTAACAGCCAACTCTTGTACGACCTCCGCAACTGCCATTTTGAAGCTGATAGCAGAACAGATTGGAAAGCAAATGGATTATAGACGGTCTGTACTAATGAATGAACTTGTTACACAACTAAAGGAAAGTAACCGCCTGATTATCATTGATGAAGCTGACCACTTAACGCTTCAAGCACTTCAAGCGGTGCGAAACCTCAATGACCAAGCAAAAGTTGGTATTGTTCTTTCAGGAAATGATAAGATTTACCGCCAAATGTTGACCGGACAGAAAGGGCATGAATTTGACCAGATACGCACAAGGATAATTGTTAGGAAACGAGTAGAAAATAATTATACCGTGGAGGAAATGCAACATATTTTTCAAGGAGTTTCCGAAAGTTGTCTTTCCTTCCTGATTGAAATTTCAAATTATGAAAGTCTTAGAACGGCTATAAAACTGTATGAAATTGCTTTAGAATTTGCGGAAACGAAGAAAGAAGCTATTTCACTAAAAGTATTAAAAGAAACAAGAAAACAATTATTTGGAGGAATGTAATGATGATTTATAAGATAATGGAAACAGTACCACATTTTAGTTTAAATATTACAGAAGATATAAGTGATAATGGAATTGTTACGGCATATGAGAAATTAAGCAACTGCTATAATGGTGTGCGTGATTTTATCACGGTTTTAAGTTCGATTGAAGAAGGTGTTTTTAATCTGGAAGAGGTTACAATAGCGGGATTATTATTGTCAGAAGCATTAAATGGAAAAATTATTCACAGAACTGAGGAGTTCAAGGCTAAGTATTTAAGAATTAACAATGAAGATTGTATTTTTCTTGTTGATATGAAAGTATTGTCTAGTGGCTTTTACCAAGAAAATAGTACCTTCTATGCGGAGGATGGAACAGAATATGAAATTTTATCACAGAAAAAAAGATAGTCAGCTTTGCAGAGCCGACTACCCAAAGTTTGATACACTGTCAAACCATCCATCTTTGACAGTGTATCAGATTATCAGCAATATTTCAACCGCCATTTATTTAATTTTAGGTGGTTATGGCATATTTCTATAAGATTGATTATTTAAACGATTTTGAACGCATTTAAAGACCTTTTAAAAGGGGTTCAGATAAAAGGAAGGATGACTATTATGAAGAACGAGAATAAAAAAACAGAAATGCCTTTATATAACCAGACATTAAGAGAAGCGGCTCAACTACATTTATCAAAGTGTGGCTTGCCTAAAAGATTAATTGATGGAGTTGATTGCTCTACATTTGAAGACATGGAGCGTACACTAAATGAAGTAAAAGAATGTTTTTATTCTTCTATCAAAAAGCATATTCAAGAAACATATGGAACGAATGAAAATCCTAACTTACAATGGAAACAAATGGAGTATAAAGAAGCTAAATGGTGGGAAATAATGAAATCAATGAATTGTGACCCAGAGAATAACAAATACATAACAAACCTCCATTCCATTATTAACCAAGAAGTTCAGACAGGAGAATTTAGCAAGGAATACAAACAATTAAGGGAAAAGGAACATCTATTAGAAAAAATTTTGGAGACAGGCATGAACGAGGAGGTCTTAGATAAGTTTAGGATTTATCTTGAATTACAAGGCGATATACATGGGCAAGTAGAAAAAGAAGGATTTATATGGGGATTCCGTATTGCTTACCATTTACTTAGTGAATGTCGAAGGTAATTAACTAAATATTTTAAAAAGCACTTTATATTATGACTTTATAGTTAAAATATAAAGTGCTTTTTAAAATAAGTTCATGTATAAAAGTTATTGAAAAAAATGATAGCATATAAAAAGAAAGGAGCGGTTGTATGAATGAAGGACTTCACTTAATAAATCTGTATGAACTGTCAGAAGACCAGAGAGAGCTTGCAAACTGTATCGGAGTGGAAGGCTATTATAAATTAACAAAGCGGTATGGTGGAAGTTCTATTTACATAGCAAGACCTGATGCAATCGACAGACAAAGCCGGAACGACAAGATTATACAGGAATATGAACAAGGGGCAACTTATAAGCAGTTAGCGAGTAAATACCGCTTATCTACTGTATGGATAAGAAATATAGTAGACGGTAAAAATTAAAATGAAGAAAGGATGATTTTAAATGGGGTTTATTGAAAATATTGTAAATGCAATGAAACCAGATTCTAGTAAGTCAGAAGTTACTCCTGAAAGTGTCACAGAAGAAAAAACAAGTTCTGAAGCAGAACCAGATGTTCAAGAATCAGAAACAGATGTAGAACAAACAGAAGAAACAACTGATACAGACGAAAAGAAATATTCCCAACAAGAACTTGACCAGATGTTTGAGGATAAGAAAAAAGAATGGGAACTTGAACGGATAGGAAGGCTTTCAAAAGATGCCACGATTGAAGAATTAAAGGCAGAACTATCAAGACGTGACCTGAAAGACAAGGTAAACGCAACACTTACAGAAAAAAGGCTTCCTATTGGATTAGCTGATTTAGTTCATTATTCAGACGAATCTGGAACAATGAAACATCTGGAAAAGGTTATGGGAACAGTAAATCAACTTGTAGAGGAAGGTATAAAAGAACGATTAAAAGGTAAAACACCCGCAGGGCTGGGAGGAGCCACTTATAGTGAAAATTCACTTACAGATACATTTGCAAAAACATTTGTAGATGCTATGAAAAATTAAAGGAGGATGTAAGAAATGGCTGTAAATTATGCTGAAAAGTTTTCGGCTATCATTGATGAAGAATTAAGCAAGGAATCGCTAACAGACAAAGCTGTCAATAAAGATTATGATTTCGATGGAGTAAATAAAGTAAAAGTATATTCCATTCCAACCGTACCATTAAATGATTATGACATGAATGCAGAAACTAATCGATATGGAACACCGACTGAATTAGGAAATGATGTTCAGGAACTAGAATTGTCACAAGATAAGTCTTTTACCTTCACTATTGACCGAAGAAACGTAAGTGATACCATGCTGGCAATGAGTGCTGCCAAAGCACTTGCAAGACAGATTAAAGATGTAGTTACCCCTACTGTTGATAAATATAGATTAGAAAAGCTAACTGAGAACGCACACACAGAGCATATAAAAGAGGAAAATCTGACCAGTCAAACAGCCTATTCTGCTTTCTTGGAAGGCTCTATGATTTTGTTTGATGCAAAAGTGCCAACAGCCGGAAGGATTGCCTTTGTTACTTCGGCATTTTATAAGGCTATAAAGTTAGATAAAAACTTTGTATCTTCAGGAGATAAGGGGCAGGATTTAGCTATCAATGGAGCAGTAGGAACGATTGACGGAACAAACATCATTGTTGCACCAATCGATTATTTCGTCAAAGGAACAAATTTTATTATTTGCCATCCTATGGCAATGACTTCTCCTATCAAGTTAGCAGATTATAAGCAACATGAAAATCCACAAGGAATTAATGGGTGGCTTGTAGAAGGAAGAATATACTATGATGCATTTGTATTGGATAAGAAAAAGAAAGCTATCTATGTATCAAAACAAACAGCATAGAAAAGGAAATAAATTATGAGTAAAACAGATTATGACTTTTCAGGACTGGATGAAATAGAAAAAGCACTTACGCAGATAATAGAACACGATTATCCAGAAGAATTTGAAAAAATGGTTATTGATTTAGCGTTTCAGCTGTCAGGAGAAGTAAAATTAAACACTCCAGTTGGAGAAACAGGGTATTTAAGAGATAACTGGCACGTTGGAAAAATTACCAAAATAAATGGAGAATATTACATTGAAGTTTACAACAATACCGAATATGCCGAGCATGTGGAATATGGTCACAGAAATCGTGGTGGAAAAGGATTTGTAAAAGGTAAACATATGATGGAAATTTCCATTGCAAAGGTTAATTCTCATCTTCCTAATTACCTTAGAGGATGGCTTACAGACTTCCTAAATAAACATAAAATATAATTTTAAACCGCCTTTAAAAATCGTTTAAGGGCGGTTTAAAACCTTTTAAAACAACTATATTTTCGTGATATTTGCAAAAAATTTTTGAATAAAAATACTTAAAAAACAAAGTTCAGTTATGTTTTGCGTGTGGGTCAGTTACGTTTTGCGTGCAGTGCGACAATAAGAGATACCAATACCACCAAAACTTTAGGTTCTGGAAGTAAAACCCCTGCACCTGGCTCCTCAAAGGCCCTATTCGTTAATTCGTAATTATTTACTAGGCTATTTTGCTCTAGCCTTTGACCTGCTTCAGGTAAACCATTCATCAATATATCAGACTTTTCATTACCTTTTAGTATTCGATAAATGAGGTAAATACCAAAGGATAACACAGCCTCTGTTAGCAGAGCGTACACTAAACTTAGTAGACTATATAGTATTATTTCAAATCGAAAACTTTTAAATATGCTACCTTTCAATTTTATACCCAACTCCCCATACGGTTTTTATAATCTGTGCATTTCTTGGATCCATTTCAATTTTTTCACGCAATCGTCTGATATGTACCATCACAGTATTGTTTGCTTCATACATCTTCTCGTTCCATACACGTTCAAATATTTCATCCGTACTAAAAACTCTGCCAGGATTAGAAGCAAGCAGATATAATATATCAAATTCAATGGGCGTTAATTTTACTTCTTTATCATAGGATAAAACCCTATGATCTTCTTTATTTATCACCAAATGATTTACAGATATTTCTTTATCCGTTTTTTCATCTTTCGTGCTTTGGTTAAATTTTGTATATCGTCTTAATTGTGATTTCACTCTGGCTGTTAACTCTAATGGGTTAAATGGTTTTATGACATAATCATCTGCCCCTGTCCCAAGTCCAATAATCTTGTCCAGATCAGCTGATTTGGCACTTAACATAATAATAGGAATTGTACTAGTCTCTCTTATGGTTTTACACATACTAAGACCATCCGTGCCTGGCATCATAATATCCAATATAATTAACTGAATGTCTTCCTGATTCAGAATTTCAAGTCCTTCTTTTGCATTGTAAGCCTTAAATACTTTGTGCCCATCAGATATAAGATGTATTTCTACTAATTCAGCAATCTCCTTATCATCGTCTACTACTAAAATATTTGTCTCTTCCAATTAAATCCCTTCTTTCTATGCTACAACAATTACAACTTTAACTAGAAAGCTTTAACTAGAACTAGAAACTTCAACTAGAACTAGAAAGCTTCAATTTTTTTGTTAATAATTCACATTATATTTTTTTACTTGAATAAAAAGTGTTGTAATCTCCGTAATCTGCACGCAATTTTCTTTAATTTCATACTAGCATAGAAGCATCGTAAAGTCTTTACTTTTTTCTTAAGAACTCATTCTTTTCCTTGGCAGTTTTCTTACAATTTTTTATACAAAAATAGGAGCTGTTGCAGATTTGCAATAACTCCTTATTGTTATGAGCAGCACTATAAGCCGAGTTCTGTATCAGATGATCATCTATCTTTGCCATATGTTACCACATGGCTCGTTTGTGAAACAAACTGCGACCTACCCTAAAGCACGACGGGCAGCCGTATCGCTTTAATATTCGGTCTTACTTCGAGTGGGGTTTACATATGCCCTGCTTGTTACCAACCAGGCGGTGGGCTCTTACTCCACCATTCCACCCTTACCGGTATGATACCGGCGGTATATTTCTATTGCACTTTCCTTAGAGTCGCCTCCACCGGACGTTATCCGGCACTCTGCCCTATGAAGCTCGGACTTTCCTCACTTATGACCTTTCGGTACTTATAAGCGCGATCACCTGTGCTACTCACAGTTTTTTATTGTAACATGAAATTTATAGGATGTAAATAAATTATTTAAAGTTGTTTGATATTTCCATCCAAGTCAACTAATTAAATTCTCGGGGCGGTTTATTTTTTGTCTTTATGACTTGTTACACTTAAACTTTGAAGCAACTACCACCCACAAATTCTTTTATAATTGAATACTTAGGAATAATATCACTTTCAACCCCCAAGAAATAATCCAAGAACTTTAATAAACGTTTGGCTTCTACATATTCCTCTGCATCTCTTCTAATTCCAAATAACACAGGTTCTGCGTATTGCTTTAGAATGGAAAGTTCATAGATAAGTGCAGAATTAAACATCACATCAGCATCTTCTTGGTACGGGAAGATATTTTCTTCTTCGCCTCTTCTAACAGATGGCCACATACTTATGGTTTTCGTTCCTGATGCCCCTCTGGTTCTAGCATCCCTTACCATTCTACGAAGTAATCTAAGATCCGTTGTTGGAATTCGATTGTGTTCATCAATATTTAATGAAGTTAAGGCACTGATATAAATTTTAAATTTGCTATCCCGTGGCAAGCTATATGACAATTTATCATTAAGTCCGTGAATACCTTCAATGACTAAAATATCATCCTTACCAAGGGTTTTAAAATTACCTTTGTATTCTCTATGGCCAGATTTAAAATTAAAACTTGGTAAATCTACAGTCTTACCTGCTAGTAAATCTGACATATCTTTATTAAAAGATGCCAAATCTATAGCTTCTAAGGCTTCGTAATTTGGTTTACCATATTCATCTAGGGGCGTATTGTCTCTTTCTACAAAATAATCATCAACAGCAATTGGATGTGGATTTAGTCCATGGGTTCTAAGTTGTATGGATAAACGATGTGAAAATGTTGTTTTACCTGAGGAGGAAGGCCCTGCAATCATTACGATTTTCTTCCCAGAGTTCTTAATCTCTTGGGCTATTTCACCAATCTTCATTTCTTGGAATGCTTCTTGCACTAAGATCAGATCATTGATCTTACCTTCTACAATAGCATCATTTAATGCACCTACTGTATCAATTTCCATAGTATCTGCCCAACGATGCGCTTCCTTTAAGGTACGATATAATTTTTCCTGGCTTTTAAAGGTCTTTAGTGTTCTAGGATCATCTTTTTCAGGAAGTAGTAAAATAGCTCCTTCTTCATAGGAAAAGAAATCAAAATATTTAAGCATTCCTGTACTTGGAGGCATATAACCGTAATAATAGTCTTCAAATCCTTCCAGGTTATAAACATTGGTTTTCGATACACGTCTATACTTAAATAGTCTTTCTTTGTCATACATACCATAGTAATTAAACAATTCTAAGGCATCATCTGTACCCATAGATTTTTTATGAATGGGTAAATCTTTCTCTACCAGCTCGATCATTTTTAGCTTAACTTTATGACAGATTTCACTTGTTAGCGGTATTTTTATCATAGTTGTACAATATAAACCGTTACCTACAGAATAGTCTACTGAAATTTTTTTGATATTTTCGCTTCCAACTGTACTGTAAAAGGCCTTTAGCATAACTAAAATCATACCCCTATTGTAAGTTTTATGACCTGCATCATCTGCTGTCGTTACAAATTGTATCTTGCAATCTTTTTCTACTTTTTTAGTTAGTTCTCTTAATTTGTTATTCACAAAGGCTAAAATAATATCATTGGTATGATTCTTTTGGTATTCCTGGCTTAGTTCAAGTAAGGAGATACCTTTTCTGCATTCAATTACTTTTCCCTCTATTTCAACTTTCACAAACTCTTCCATCATCCCTCCTGATTGTCTGTTTTCTGTCAATTATTACAGTTCTTAATTTATAACTATATTGTTAGATTCTTTAGACTTTATATATCGTTTACTATATCACTTGGTTTATTGCTTGGTTTATTGCTTGGTTTTTTGCTTGGTTTTTTGTTTAATTTATCACATGATTTTTTGTTTGCTATATCACTTGATTTTTTGCGATTAGTTACTTATTTATAGTAGGAAAATGCTTCGTTTATTATACTAAGGGAATCTTCTATTTCAGCCATTCGTACATCAGAACGTTGACTGGGTGATTCTTTTAATTTATCTATAATTTCAAGATTAAGTTTTTCTTCTCTCTTTAAAAAGTCCCATAACACTGGTTCTTTTCTTTCTAACAAAAGTTTCCCATACTGATAGAATACTTCTTTTTGATATTCATTAACTAGATATTCTTCTTTTTGAAATTCATTTTTTTGATATTCTTCTTTAAGATTCTCTACTTTTTGAACTTCTTGATTATGAATTTCATCCCGAAAAACTATCTTAGTAGCTTTCATCACTACATAGTATTTTCCTTCATCAAGCAACATTTTTTCTTCAACAATTGCAAAATTCTTCTTATGAAGATATTTTCTTACCTGGTTGATTTCAGATTGTGGAGAAAGAACTAACTCTTTACTGCCTAAGAGCACCTCATCTCCATCCTCTAAAATCCTTATCATAAGTGCACCGCCAATGCCTGCCATTAGAATGGTATCCACCTCAGATTTATTTAACTTTTCTAAACCATCTGATAATCTTGTTTCAATATTCTTTTCATATCTTTTGGCTCTTATGTTTTCTTCTGCTCGTTGCAGAGGCCCTTTGTTAATATCCATAGCAATTACCTTAGGTGCTATGGCCTCTTCAATAAGATAAATTGCTATGTAAGCATGGTCGCACCCGATATCTGCAACCGAATTCCCTTTTGTAACAGTATCTGCAACTGTCTGTAATCGCTTCGATAATTGCATGATTACCTCTTTCATTTATTTATTCTATGCCTAAATTTTATGATTCAGAATGATATACCAACTTGACCTGTTATTCTAAATGTTAATCCAGCTTGTTCTATTATTCTAAATATTAATTAAACTTGTCTATTATTCTAATATTAATCCAGCTTGTCTAATTTATTCCAAATAATCCTTTAATTTACGACTTCTACTTGGGTGTCTAAGCTTTCTTAATGCCTTTGCTTCAATCTGTCTAATTCTCTCCCGAGTTACATTAAATTCCCTGCCCACTTCTTCCAACGTCCTAGACCTTCCATCATCCAAACCAAATCTAAGTCTTAGAACTTTTTGTTCTCTATCTGTCAAAGTCCCAAGTACATCTATTAATTGTTCTTTTAATAAAGTAAATGCAGCAGCTTCTGCAGGTACTGGGACATTATCATCCTGAATAAAATCCCCAAGATGACTATCTTCTTCTTCACCAATAGGAGTCTCTAAGGATACCGGTTCCTGAGAGATCTTTTGAATCTCTCTTACCCTATCCACTGGGACATTCATTTCTTCTGCCACTTCCTCAGGTGAAGGCTCTCTTCCAAGTTCTTGTAAAAGTTGCCTTTGTACACGAATCAGTTTGTTAATGGTTTCCACCATGTGTACAGGAATTCTTATGGTTCTTGCTTGATCCGCAATGGCTCTGGTTATAGCTTGTCTTATCCACCAGGTAGCATAAGTACTAAACTTAAACCCCTTTGTGTAATCAAACTTCTCTACAGCCTTTATTAATCCCAAATTACCCTCTTGGATCAAATCCAAGAATTGCATGCCACGGCCCACGTAACGTTTTGCTATACTTACCACCAGACGAAGATTGGCCTCTGACAGTCTTTTTTTAGCTTCAATATCTCCAAGTTTCATTCTTCTCGCCAATTCAATTTCATCATCAGCATTTAACAATGGCACTTTACCAATTTCTTTTAAATACATCCTAACAGGATCATCAATGCTTATACCTTCCGGTATGGAAAAATCAATTTCTTCCAGGTCCTCTTCTTCTAATACAACTTCCTCTTCTTCTGTCATCCTAAGAACATCTACATTATTTGCTTCAAGATATTCGTAAATTCTTTCCACCATTGTAGCGTCCATTTCAAAGTCAACAAAAAAATCGTTAATTTCCTGAAATTCAAGAACATTCTTCTTTTTCTTTGCAAACACCAAAAGTTCACTTAGTTTATCTGAAAATTTTAACATGCTCTCATCCATTATTTATCCAACCTCCTTAAAATTAAGAATTCTCTTATGAAAGAGAATCTACTCTTTAGATTACAATCTATGAAAAGGTATGAAACTTTGATTTCTATTAAAGACTATGTAACTATCTAGTCTTTAGCTATTTTAACCATCATTTAGGGAAATATGCAATTTCTGTAAATCCGCTTGTTCCCTGATAATATTTTGTAACGCCAGGATGTCATTTTTCTCTATTGCTTTTTTGCTTTGTAAATCTAAGCTATTTTTTTTGATACGTAGGACAGTTTCGTTTAAAGCCTTAGTTCTTTCCATATCACTCATTTCAGTTCTTAATTCCACATTAAAAAGGGATGCTGCTTCCTTTTGTTCTTCTTTACTTTCAAAATAATTCAAAATTTTTGCCGGTGTAACCTTTCCTTCTGTCCTATATTGATCAAATAGCATACCAGCCACCTGCCTATATAAGTCTTCCGTAAAGTCTGAAGGCTCTATAATCCCTTTTATTTTGTCAAATAGTCTGGTATTTTCAATCAACCAGGTTAGAAGAATCTTCTGTGATTGTTTTAATCCACCTTCTAAATTACCTTTTGTCCTATCCCGTTCCTTGGGTTTTTCAGTAGGAGTATATGAAAGTCCAGCACCATAACGATTCACTAACTTTCTTAAATTATCAAATCCAATGTTATATTTGTTTGAAATAGTTTCAATGTAAATATTTCTTTCAATTTCTTCTGGAAATTGCAACATTTTTTTTGCTATCTCATTAAAAAACTTGGTTTTTTCCTCTGGATCTGATAATTCAAACTCTCTCTCCATAACTTCTACTTCGTATAGAAAGGAATTGGTTGCAGCATCAATCCGCTTTTGAAATTCTTCTGCTCCTAATGCTTTGATAAATTCATCCGGATCTTTGTATGGTTTCATATTAATGACCTTCACACTAAGTCCAGCTTCTTTTAAAATAGGAATGGCTCGTAACGCAGCTTTTGTACCTGCTTCATCACTATCATATGTTAATAAAACTTCACTTGTATATCGTTTTATTAAGCTAGCCTGTAATCCTGTAAATGCCGTTCCAAGTGAGGCTACTGCATTGTTAAATCCTGCCTGATGAAGGGCAATTACATCCATATAACCTTCACAGATTAATAAATTTGATTTTCTAGAAATTCTTGCAAAATTAAGACCATAGAGATTTCTACTCTTATCAAAAAGCTTAGTTTCTGGCGAATTTAAATACTTAGGCATTCCTTCACCCATAACTCGTCCACCAAAACCTATTACTTTGTTATTCACATCCATAATAGGATACATAACCCTATTCCAAAATTTATCATATACTTTTCTTTTCTCATCAAAGTTAATCAACCCTGAATCCTTTAATATCATATCATCATAGCCTAAGTGCTTTAGATACTGGTATAAATCATCTCCTGCACCTGCATATCCAAGACCAAACTGTTTCATCGTATCCTCACCGATACCTCTATCTGTCAGATACTTATACGCAAGCTTTCCTCTGTCTGATTTTAACTGAAAATAGAAATATTTCGCCGCTTCTTTGTTAATCTCAAGTAGTCTTGTCTTTATGCTCGCTTGTTTTTTAGACTCTTCACTCTCTTCTCCTTGTGGTAAATGAACACCCGCCCTTGTAGCTAACTGCTTAAGAGCTTCCACAAAGTTGAAATTTTCATACTCCATAACAAAAGTATATACATTACCTCCTACACCACATCCGAAACAATGATACATTTGTCTGGTACTGCTTACATGAAAGGAGGGTGACTTTTCATTATGAAAAGGACAAAGTCCCACATGACTGCCACCTTTTTTCTGTAACTTAACATAGGAACTGATTACATCTACAATGTCATTTTTTACTCTGATTTCTTCCACCAGCTCTTCTGGGTAAAACATGGAACTCTCCTTTCCTCGCCTTTATGAAAATTAGCTGACCGCAAACTATTTCATTATGCAATTATCTTTCTCTAAAAAAATGAAACAATCGCAAAACGATGTCATTATACAATTATCTTTCTTTAAGGAACTATTTTCATATATATCTATATTATATCATATAATGCAAGTCCTTTCATTGTTACTCTCTATTCATTATTACTCGTTACTTATTTTTATTCTTAGTTAAACTTCGCAGTTAAAAATCTTTATTATACTTGATAAATCCAATCAAAACACAACATTTATTATCGTGAGCCAGACTTTTCTATAGTTGTGACTATGATGAATTTGTGAAGTTACTTATGGTTTATAAGCTTTGGTTTTTTACAAAAGTTATAAACCATTAGTAACTTCCAAATTATGAATCGGAACATATCATCTCTCAGTCATTTCCATCAATATATGCTCCAAGATCTTGGTATGGTTAATTCTTTATACTTAGCAACCGCAAACCTGTCAGTCATACCCGCTATGTAATCACAAACCACCCTAGCACTTGATTCTAATCCTTGTTTTAACATCACTAGATATTCTTCCGGAAGTAGTTCCAAGTGAGTGGTATAATACTCAAATAAGTATTTTAGCATATCCTCTGCTTTTTTTTCTTCCCCTTTTGCCACTGGGTTGGTGTATACATTGGCAAACATATATCTTCTCATAGCAAACATTGCAGTTTCTACGGCTGGTGACATATAGATGTCATCTCTTCCTTCACTATTGCTTACAATGTCATGAATTAATGTATTCAATCTCTCTGCAGAAGTTTTCCCCAAAATCTTAGTATATTCTTCAGGAATGTCTTTTTCCTTAATAATATGCCCTCTTATGGCATCGTCTATATCATGGTTAATATAAGCTATCTTATCTGATAAACGTACAATCTTACCCTCCAAAGTACTAGGTGACCCTTTGGACTGATGATTTAAAATTCCGTCTCTCACTTCTTTGGTAAGATTTAGTCCCTTACCATGATTTTCAAGAACTTCAACCACTCGAATGCTTTGTTTATTATGCTCAAACCCTTCTGTACATATTTCATCTAATGCTCTTTCGCCAGCATGACCAAAGGGTGTATGCCCTAAATCATGTCCTAGGGCAATAGCCTCTGTTAAATCTTCATTTAATCGTAAAGCTCTAGCAATGGTTCTAGCATTTTGAGATACCTCAAGGGTATGGGTTAGTCTTGTCCTATAGTGATCCCCCTCCGGTGCTAGAAAAACCTGTGTCTTATGCTTTAACCTGCGAAATGCTTTGCAGTGGAGCACTCGGTCTCTATCTCTTTGATAAATCGGCCTTATATCACAGGGATCCTCTGTTCTGTCTCTTCCTAATGATGTATCACTAAAGGCTGCATATAGGCTTAGGTATTCATGCTCTCTTAACTCTAATTTCTGTCTCATGTTTAATTTCTTAACTGAAATTTCATTATTATTCATTGTATCCATCCTCCTACTCCTTCCATACAAGTTTCTAATGATGTAATCTGTTAGCTATCTGTCAATCTTTCATTATTATATATTTTGATAATTTATTCGCGTATGTATTTTATAATATTTTGATGTTTTATTCGCATATGTATTTTATAATATTTCGACGTTTTAATCGCATATGTATTTTATAATATTTCGACGTTTTAATCGCATATGTATTTTATATGTTCTATAAACTGTTGTTCACATTCATTTATGACTTCTACAATCTTATCTTATTTCTGTTATATTACCTTATATAATTAATATTCTACGAAACTTCTCCATTTCCTTTTTTATTTTTATATTTTTTTATTTATTTTTTAAATTATAGTGTCAAATTGCACTAATTGTTATAAATAACAAAAAATAAAGTGTATATTATACATTTTATTTTGCCTTGATATATAAAAACCTTTGAACGATTTATACTTATTTATCCAAGCAATAGCGAAATGTATATATACACTTTATTTAAATTTGATTTGTGATACCTATATGATCTATGAAAATCTCTTATAATTACTCGCTTAATTTATTTTTTAAATCAGTGAAAACTTTAAAATACTCTATCTTTCCTTCCTCAGAAAATTGAGCGCTTCCTTGTAAATCAACGATTTTTTCTTCTCCAGTTATGGGTATGTATTTTACACTGATTGTAAAATCGTATTTTGTATCATCTGATTTGTTTTTACTAACGCTTACAGATTTTACTTCTAAGCTGTAATTATTTTCCTCAGCATTCAAATGATTGTTATAAAACACTCTCTCATTAAGCAATTTATCGTAAGCATCCTCTGTAAAATAAGATTGGTATAATTCTTCTAACTTATCAAACAATGCCCATTCCACAATCGATACGATTCCAGTCCCACCTTCTGATAGATTACTTTCATCTACTTTAGGCTCTTCCTTACTGGCTGCAATTACTTCTTCATTTGGGCAGTTATACAATTGTTCTACCACTGTTTTGAGTGTTGTCTCATTTTCATCCTTTGAACAAGCAGTAATAAAAATAATTCCTATCAATATCATGGCTACCATACATAATTTTTTAAATAAAATTTTTTTAGACCTCATATTCTTCATAATAGCTTCTCCCTTTTTTTTAATTAAATATTAAATCCTCAAACCTTATTTCCATTATAATTCAAATTTATTGATTGATCAATTTTTTACCTAAAAAGAAAAGCTATCTTAAGAATTTATATCAGTGAGTCCCTGAAGATATATAGTCATCAGCAGCTGATCTATCTGTATGATATAATACATAATCTCCGTCTATAAACTGAAAAGTAACATCTTTATGATCCGTCTTTTCATATTGAAAGCCTTCTCGTTTCCACATATTTAGATAACCTAAAGGGGAATTGACCTCATTGATGTAACTTAAGTGTCTTTTACCATCTTGGAGAGTTTCAATATTAAAGTTTACAATAACATATCCACCCTTTAACCAAAAAGGTTCTTTATAGGTGAAACCACCATTCTTCTTCCAGTAGGCAATTAGATCAAAGCCTTTTGGGGCTGCATGAATTTTACTTGGAAAATAGTATTCTGCGTACCAGTTTTGCACACTTCTTGCCACCATTTTCTCAGTTACACCTGTTGGAATGTCCTGTTGATAACCTATTAGTGTCCGCAAACTATTTGGTATCATGATATTGGTAAAGGTAAAAACATTGCGCTTTCTACTAGCCCATTCTTTATAGGAAACCCCTTCATAATAGGCGGTTTGCTTTAGTGCTGCTTCTGGGATTGCTAGATAGGGATCGTTTGTATAGAAAGCTTTTTTATTTTGTAGATCTAATTCACTTCCCATCTTTACCATTAGATTCTTCTTACCGTTAAAGGTCTCTGCATAGTATATGTCTACTTCCTGTCTGTTTTGACCATTTTTATCTACATAATAAAAGGTTGGAGTAATCTTGATATAATCATTAGAATCATACATGTTTCCTATGGTTTTTAGAGAGAATC
>JBKEAO010000050.1:0-11583 GCA_047972335.1 Anaerocolumna sp.
GCTACTCCGATCAAAAACCTTCTTTCTGTTCAAAGTTGGTGCATATAATATCAGAAAACTGATAAAACATTTGCCAGTAACAAGGGAGAAGTCTACCTTGCTGTTAGCAACAGTATAAAAATCGGATAAGGATACCCTTCTGAAAATAGGTCTATCCTAGAAAATCAGCATGAAACAAATCAGAATCTATAAAAATGAGTTCCGTATGAATGAGGTTGATTATAAATCTAAAGTTTTGGCACCTCAATCAATTATTTTATATTAAAATAATTTTGCCACTTACAACAGTTAGAAGCCTATGTGTGGCATCCTTTCATCTTAATTTAACTTCCAACTTAGTACTTAATTTTCTGAAACTTATTATAACATAGTCAGTAGATATGTCAAAGAGACAAATTGTACGTTATAAATGGTATATTCATTATATCTATGTGTCACTAAAAGTTCCCTATTTCATGTGTTGATGAATGAAGAAGGAGCTATATTAATTCCTTGCATTTTATTATACTAATTTCTGTCTAGCTTTGTTATAATAAGTAATAGATAAATAAAATGTAGCTTATTTGATAGCCATCCCCGAAAGGAAGAAGCCATGTTAAAAGCCGTTATATTTGATATGGATGGAGTACTAATTGATAGTGAGCCGATACATGCCAAAGCACATGTAAAGGCATTTGAGAGTATTCATGTCTCCATCCCCCTATCCTATTGTTATAAATTTATAGGATCCACCACTTCCCATATGTTATCCACAGTGATCAAAGACTATAGCCTTTCTTATACCGTAGAAGAATTACTTATCCTCTATCATCGTACTTTAGCCGAAATAATAAGAACAGAAGGTCATATACCCATACCTTATGTAGTAAATACCATTAAAGATCTACATAAGAATGGTTTGAAATTAGCAATCGCTTCCTCCTCTTCAGAAGAGGAAATAAAAGATGTGGTTAACTATCTTGGAGTAACAGATTGTTTTGATGCGTTGGTAAGTGGCACAACCGTCACCAATCCAAAGCCTGCACCAGATGTTTTTATAAAAGCTGCAAATCAACTAGGTGTAAGTAACTTAGAATGCCTGATTATAGAAGATTCTTATAACGGAACAAAAGCTGGTTGCGCCGCAGGAATACCCGTAATAGGGTTTCAAAACATGAATTCTGGCAATCAAGATTTAGGGAAGGCTTGTTACCTTATCGAAGGCTTTGAGGAAATTGACTATCATTTTTTGAATAAGATTTACAAAAGATACTACAAAGAAGCTCTAGACATTACAAGTACCCAACGACTCCGTATAAGAGAACTAACTTATGAAGATAGTAAAATATTAGCCTCCATTTTTCATAACAACCTTGGAAAGACAAGCAATTTTAACATGCTTCTTAATGATTCTCTAAAAGCTTACATTGATAACGTATATTCTTTTTATGATTACGGGTTATGGGGCGTATATCTGAAAGAAAATGATATCCTAATAGGTTTGTGTGGAATTCAATTACTAGAAAGAAATGGTATCAGTGAATATGAGCTAAGTTATCTCATCGACTTCAGATATCAAGGACTTTCTTATGGGTATGAAGCTGTTACTGCAGTTATGGAATATGGTTTTCAAACCTTAAATTTAAAACGAATGACAGCCTATATCTTACCAGATAATACTGGTTCAATAAGGATTGCAGAAAAAACAGGGATGCAATTAGAATCCGTCACCGTGATCAATGATGCAACATATTTGCTCTACGTAATAACCAATGAGTCAGAATAACCAGATAACTTAGTAGGTGAACTAAATATTGTGATGAAGGTCCTCTAAGACACTACAAAGAAAGGAAAAAAGACTTACGAGATAAACGCTGAAAATCTCGTAAGTCCTTTCCTGTGTTACGAACTATACGCATATTAATTATAGCTTTATTATAATTTTATTTGCGTTAGTTACATTTACGGTGTTGTAGTACCATTGTTGTCATCCATATCTAATGCATCATCAACATCATCTACAGCATCTTCTAAGCCATCCTCAACATCGTTTATTCCATCTTCTAAATCATCCCCAATATCATTGATACCATCGTCTAAGTCATCCTCTATGGTGTCATCTCCAATTACATCGGTATCAGTAGTACCAGAATTATTATCATCAGATGTAGTACAAGCAGTAAATGATAAGAACGTTAGGCAACATACTGAAAATATTAAATATAGTCTTTTTTTCATGTAATTCCTCCTATTATAAATCCTATAAAAAATGATTGTACAATAGTAGTATCTTCTTTATTAGGTAATCCTATTCATTAACTTAAGGATTGCCAAATTCAAGCATATTATTTCTATATCGTAAAGGAATATTATTTCGTTGAAGCTTTAGATTGTTTCGTTCTTCAATTGCAATTGTATGAAAAAAAGTTTTCCAAAGATTTGAAAATAATACTTCTTCTTTAGACCCTTTGGAAAAGCTACTTAAATCAAGATCCTCTGCATTGGTATAAACCCAAGGATATCCAGACTTATGAATGATAGCTGTCTTTCTGTTTTCATCATATATAATAAAATTTTCCATACCCAAACGATCTGTAAAGTGAGGTGCTAACAGTCTGATAATATCGTTTTTAGGTGTGATTTTCCCTAGCAAAATTTTTTCTTCTATCTCAATAAACCTTGCAAATCCTTTATAATGATGTGTTTCATTTGATACATTACGGTTCATATTAAAAATCTTTAAAACCACATCATGAGTGGTATAATCTAAGATCTTATGACCCATAGAAAATCCAAGAATCAGAAATCTATAGATAGCATCTCCTTTTTCAGGATCACAGGAACAAGTAGCACTTAAAACCACTTCTAATCCACGGGGAGAAATCTTCTCTTTAATGGCTTTTATTACTTTAGTAACCTTTTCTTCCTCTTCTGTCACATAAATATACTCACAAAATAGTTCCATATTACCCTGGTTCTCATGATTTAATACCCTAATCTCAATATTATCATGTCCATATCTAGAACTCCATGCATCATAAATGGCAGTAAATATGCTTTCTGCCCTATCTGTACAATAAAAAACTTTTTTATTCATAGAAACTCCTATTTATTGTATTCAATAAATTTAATATTTTTAACTGCATTTATTATCTATAATTCATCTGATGGACAGTAAAATCTGAATTTATATAATTGGGTTTTGTAAAATTAACATCATCAAATAAAGACAACTGCTGATAGGAGTTGTGATCTCCAATCCCTAGGGGCAGGCGCTCTTTCACCTCCAACAAATGATTGGTAATATAATCTTCTTCTATTTTGGTGGAATACATCATTCTTCCATTACAGGTTATAAAATAAAGTGCTCTTTTTAATACAACTCCAATTTTCTTTAGATCATCAAAATTAAGATTAGCAATTTTCCTTGCTTTTACAATTCTCTGGGCAGATTTAACACCTACACCAGGAATTCTAAGCAGGGTATAATAGTCAGCTTTATTTATCTCAATTGGAAACTGTTCTAAGTGACCTAGTGCCCAATTACACTTAGGGTCTAATAAAACATTAAAATTAGGTCTTTGTTCTGATAATAGTTCAGAAGCTGCAAAACCATAAAATCTAAGCAACCAATCTGCCTGATATAGTCTGTGTTCTCTGAGTAAAGGTGGACCACCTGAAATAGTCGGCAGACAACTATCCTGATTCACACTAATATAAGCAGAATAGAATACCCTCTTTAAGTCAAATTTCTGATACAAAGCTTCTGCCACGCTAATAATCTGAAAATCGTTTTCTGGTGTTGCACCAATAATCATCTGGGTGCTTTGCCCAGCAGGAACAAACCCTCTATTAATGGTTGGCCTTTTAACAAGTCCAAAATCCGTATTATTAGAAGTGATTAAACTCCCAGAGTCTAATATATGATTGTCAGGTAAAGAAATCGATCTTAAATTCTTATCGCTAATTCTTCCAAATATAGGTTGTTCTATTGATTGTTCTCTTACAAGTTGGATTTGTTTCATGGGTTTTAAGATTGTCTTACGAGTCTTATGAGGCGCTAAGGTTTTAAGCCCATCTGCTGTGGGAAGTTCAAGGTTAACACTCATTCGGTCTGCATACCATCCTGTCATCTCTATTAATGAGGGATCTGCACCAGGGACAGCCTTGCAATGGATGTATCCATTAAAATGATATTCTTCTCTTAACTTTCTAAGGGTTTTACACAGTAATTCCATGGTATGATTGGGACTCCCCAAAACCCCTGAACTTAAAAATAGCCCTTCTATATAATTTCTTCTATAAAACTCAATGGTTAAAGAACATACCTCTTCCGGTGTAAAAGTCGCCCGTTCTATATCGTTAGAGGATCGGTTAAGACAATATTTACAGTCAAACACACACTCATTGGTAAAAAGTATCTTAAGTAAGGAAATACATCTGCCGTCTGCAGAAAATGTATGACAAATACCACAGGCAACGGAGTTACCGATTCCGCCTGTCATTCCTTTTCTGTCTACACCGCTTGAAGTACAGGCAACATCATATTTTGCTGCATCTGATAATATTTCTAATTTTTTACTAACAGTCATATCTTCTCTGATTATTACACTCATATGATACCTCTCCAAACACTTGTTTGGAAATAGTATAGCATAGCTTTTTATTATTTACAAGAACTTTTAGAACAAATGTTTGCATAAAGTTTGCATAAGAAATAGTTTCTCAATTAGATGAATCTTAATCTACTTTATTTTTTCTCTCCTTGCTTATAAGGAGTCCAATACAAAATATTGCCATGCCAAACAGCATTTGACTAAATAAAATAGGCATTAATTGCACAATGTTTTCTTGTCCATAACCTGCATTCATTACCATTGCATTTCCTTTTATAAACCAATAGGCAGGCGTAAAATAAGACACTTTAATAAGATTTTCCCCTATCGCAGACGAGAAAAAACCGCTGATCATACTCATAAACAACGGGAGTATTATGGCCAATACAGCATAAACCTCCTTCTTCTTAGTAAGCAAAGAAACAACAAAACTCATGCTCAATCCACTAAAAGAAAATATTATTAAATTTACACAAAAAAAGATAAAATACTGATCTAAATACATAGGCCTATAATAGATCAAGCTAACGAATATTATAATCAAATTATATAGTAAAATAAATAATATATTAGCTAAAAATATCTGTAGATTTCTATTCCTGTCGGATAAAGGAGACATCAAATTTCTTCTATGAATTGAAAGTTTCTCAAAAGAATGCAAAGCCCTTCCCGTACCAATGAAACATACTACAAATACGAGGAGGGCAGCTATCCTAAAATACTGTTCATAGTACTTATAATGGATTCTCGTATCCCTTTGCACTAACTGTTTTGCCTCACCTGTAGTAGCGAATGTAGCGGCAAGATTCCTAATTAATTCTTCTTGAGTTATATCATTATTAGAACTTACATAGTTTTTTGCAGTATTGATATATAACTTAATGAAATCTTCCACATAGGTTAAATAACCGCTACCTGATATATTTTGCAAAGCAAATATATTTTTATTTCCATTTAGAAGGTCACTGGTTAATCCAAAGGGTAAAGATAGAATGCCATCCATATCCATCACATTCAACTTGTCGTTTAATAGCTCCTCGTCATTATAATACTCGTATATAATACAGTAATTTTCTAATATTGATATGAATTGTTTCCCTATAACATCCTCATTATTATTATTATTATTATGGATGACTGCTAGTTTCATTTCATTGTTATTTACTTGATTATTACTTCCCTTATCCATAAAGACAAATATATATATTGTAAATAGTATCGTAATAATTAGAATTGTAGGTGAAACATTTTTAATCAGCTTAAAAAACAATCTAAATACCTGCATAGTCTCGCCTCCTGATATAAATAAGAGAATAACTTATTAAAATAATTGTTATAAAAAGCATAATGAAGATGTGAATACTAATAGGTATCAGTCTTTGATCACTTGCAGTTTCATAAATCATGTCAAACCCCAAAATAAATGGGTTGATATATCTAAATTGAGGGAATTTATCAACAATAAAATACTTCATGTTACCATGAAAGATTCCTGCTGTAATGCTGCCTAAAATCATAATCAAATTCATGATTGTATTCTTTACTCTACTATTTGCTTTTAGAATAACACATAGAAAGATACCAATGGAAAATCCGAAAGCGCTTGTGACCAAGCTAATCAGAATCAACGGAAGCATCTGTATATATAAATTTATTCTTAACACCCTTATGATAAAAAAGAAGGACAAAAATACTCCAACCAGGTGAAGGGTAAAGGCTGCTAGGAGATTACTTAAACATATTCCTGAACGAGCTTTTGGAACGCTCATCATACGCAATCCTAGGGGTGAGTTCTCCTGAAAAATAAATTGTACTTCTTGTAATCCAAGGCGAGCTCCTAACAAAAGAATTAGAACCATTAAATTATAGAAAAAGATTAATTCTCTATCAGGAAGCATCTCTAAAGCTTGATTTAAGAAAACAATATCCTCCGCCCAATCCGTTTCGTCATTTTTCTCTTTTTCTATATTTTCTTTTTCTATATTTTCTTTATCTATATTTTCTTTATCTGTATTTTCTTTATCTGTATTTTCTTTATCTGTATTTTCTTTATCTGTATTAAGTTGTTCCGAATTCTTTAGCCACTCATATTTGTCGAAATAATAATGACTGACAGTTTGTCCATACCCTTCTCCTAACATATATAACACAGGCTTTTCTTCTAATATGATTAAGGCCTTTATATCCCCTTTGTTTAATAGTCCTTCTCCCTCAGATTCCTCTATAAACATAGTCTGAAATAAATAGATTCCTTTATCATTTATAATTTCCTTAAAGTAAGAAGATAGTTCATTTTCATTTCCAACAAACCCAATCCTTATGGTACCCTGCTCCCTTACAGCTGGATTATTCAGACCAAAATGAAAGAGTAGGCCCAAAACAATTGGGACTCCTAGCGTAAAGAGAATCATGCGTCTTCGCCTTAATAAGCATATCAACCTGTTTCTATATAATGTAAATAACATAGACACCTCCCTCTTAATCTTGCAAACCTTTACCTGTTATTTCTAAGAAAACATCATTTAGGGTAGGCATTTCCGTATATATTTTACCAAATTGAATATCATTTTTTTGCAGGTAATCCAAAATATAAATCAAATTGTTCTTTCCCTTTTTAGAACTGATTCTTAGTTTATTATCTTCATATGCCGCACTTGATACATTAGGAATTTTCTTTATATCCTCCAATTGAAGTTCACTTAACATAAATACCTCTACTGTGATTTTCTCACCTAACGATATCATATCTTTTAACTCATCTATTGAACCACAGGCCACTAATTTCCCTTTGTTTATCATAGCAATTCTATGGCACAAAGATTCCATCTCCTCCATATTGTGAGAACTATATAGAATCGTTACCCCTGATTGGTTTAAAACTTTTATGCATTCTAGAATCTTATTTCTACTTTGTGGATCTACAGAGTGAGTCGGCTCGTCAATAAATACCAAGGCCGGTTTATGAACAATACCGCAGGCTATATTTAATCTGCTTAATAACCCTGCACTTAGTTTAGATGGATAAAATCCGGCAAAGTTTTCTAATCCCAGAAATTCCATCACTTCCTTTGTAAGTCTTTTCACCTCATTTTTACTGTTGATATATAAACTACAAAAGTAGATAATGTTTTCTTCTAACGTTAATTCATGAAATACGGCTGGGTACTGCATAATCACGCCTAATTCCTTTTTTATGTTATTAGCAGATAAGCTCATTTCTTTTCCAAATATTAACACACTGCCTTTATCTGGTTTTGATAAGGATAGAATGCAGTTGATCAAAGAGGTTTTGCCTGAACCACTTGGTCCTAATATACCAAATATTTCTCCTTTTTCTATTTCAAATTCAAGATGATCTAACGCAACCAGTCTATCATATCTTTTTACCAAATTCTTTATCTCAACAACCATAATACCTCCAAAGAAACACTTTTTATCATTATAAGTTTAAAATCATAAATATGCAATATATTGCCAAATATAATACAAGGATTCGTTGCTTTTCTATAAAGTATTTGGTATGATAAAAAAAAGCTTAGGAGGTCTTATGCGGGAAATTTATGATAAACTACTTTTATTTATTTGTTGTACTACTCTATACCTTTTTCAGGTAGATCTAGAGTTTAGGATAATCCCCATACTTCTGATCCTTATTATATCCTCCTTAAGTAGCTATCTAAATGACAGAAGAATCCGGTTAGCCTTTTTTATAATATTTATAGCTGCATGTCAAATAAGTCCATATTTACTGCTATTTCTTCCTCTAGCGGTTTATGATATTACATTATTTGACTATCAGTCTCTTACCATAATCGCTTTCATTCCCTTACTATCTAATTGGCGTTACTACAACTCCTTTATATTAATATTTAGCCTTCTTTTTCTTATCATTAGTTGGATTTTAAAATATAAATTAACTACTATTATGAGGCTTGAAAATGATTACAACGAGCAACGTGATACATCAACAGAGGTTAATCTTCTACAGGAACAAAAAAATCAGAGCCTTTTAGAAAATCAGGATTATGAGATTAATTTAGCCACTCTCAATGAACGAAACCGTATTTCTAAAGACATTCATGATAATATAGGACATCTACTCTCACGTTCCTTATTACAAATTGGAGCCCTGCTTACTATAACCCAGGAAGAAATGACTAAGGAGGGGTTAAGTATGCTTAAGTCTTCTATCTCTGATGGAATGGACAGCATACGAAATAGTATCCACAATATGTACGAAGAATCCATTGATTTGTACACCGCTATTGATTCCTTGATAAAAGATTTTAATTACTGTGACATTAGCTTTGAATATGATATGAATAACTCACCAGATACCAAACTTAAATATGCATTTATAGCCATTGTAAAAGAGGGACTAAATAATATAATGAAGCATTCTAATGCTAGTAAAGTTATGATTAATTTAAGGGAGCATCCAGCTATGTACCAACTTATTATCTCAGATAACGGTGAAATGGAGGAATCCAAACGACATAAGCTAACAAAACTTTTTGAAAATCATATCTACCACGAAGGTATCGGTATTCAAAATATAAATGATCGTGTCAAAGGTTTTCAAGGGAATATAAGTATATCCTTAGAAAGAGGATTTAAGATATTTATCACCATTCCTAAAGGTGAAAAATATTGAATATCATAATGGTTAGAATATGAATATCATAATGGCTAGAATATCATAACCATTATGGTTAGAATATGAAATCCAAAATATTATGAGGGGGTAAATATGACCTATACCCTTGACATATGTAATAATAGAAAGTATTCAGGAGGTTTTCCATGCGTGTTTTAATTATAGATGATGATAAAATTGTATGTTCATCGTTAAAGATCATACTAGCTTCTGACCAAGAGGTGGAAGTCGTTGGCATCGGACACAGTGGCTTAGAAGGAATTAAGTTATATGAAGATTTTACCCCAGATATTTTATTAATGGATATTAGAATGGAGGAAATGTCCGGACTTGAGGCAGGGGAATCTATACTAAAAAAATATCCAAGTGCCAAAATATTATATTTAACTACCTTTTTAGACGATGACTATATCATCAAAGCTTTAAATATCGGTGCAAAAGGTTATATGTTAAAACAAGACTTTGAGAGTATTTTATCCGCTCTTCATGCAATCAACAAAGGACAAAATGTATACGGTAATGAGATTATTACGAAACTACCTGAACTTATACACCATACCTCTACATGCTTTGACTATATTTCATACGGCATTACTGAGAAGGAATACGAAATAATATGTAAAATTGCAGATGGACTCTCTAACAAAGAAATTTCTGAACTTTTGTTCCTAAGTGAAGGAACCATAAGGAATTATATTAGTCTTATTTTGGAGAAGTTGTCCCTTCGTGACAGAACACAGATTGCCATCTTCTATTATAAAAATAAATGATTATAAACAAAATAAGAGTTGTAAGAAAACAAACTGATTGTTTGTCTTCTCTCAACTCTTATTTTAATCACTCAAACTTCCCAGTTAAAATTCTCTATTGTACCATAGCTTATTTTATGCATAGTTTGAGTTAATGATATGATTAGCAAAACACTACATTAACTTCTTTCTTCACCAAAATAGCAGACTCCAATGGCTCCTGGTCCAGAGTGAGCTCCTATACTTGGACTAACAACATTTAAAATAACCTGCTTATCACCAAGGGTTTCTTTGATTAAATCAACCACATATTGCCCATCTTCATATGCATCACCATGGACTACGCAGATCACACTATCTTCGTCCTTATATGCTCCCATTTGCTTTATCATATTCGTAACAATAGTACCAAGTGATTTCTTCCTACCTCTAACAGTTCCAGCAGAAACCAATGCTCCTTCTTTGTTCACAACAAGAATCGGTTTCACATTAATCATGCTTCCTACAATTGCTGTCATCTTAGAAACTCTTCCACCTCTTTGCAAATGAAAAAGATCATCTACTGTAAATAAAACATTAAACTTAAATTTATTCTCTTCTATCCAGGCTGCAATTTCATCTATGCTTTTTCCAGCTTCCTTCATTTGTACAGCCTTCATAACAATCATTCCCTCGGCCATAGAAACATTTAAAGTATCTAAGACAATAATTTTAGCGCCAGGATTTTCTTCACATATTTCAATTGCCCCAGTGGCTACATTACTATGTCCTCCACTTAATGTGGATGAAAAGCTAATATGTAATACATCCAAACCTTCCTCCACGTATTTTTGAAAGGTATCTCTAATAACAGCTGGATTACTTGCCATTGTAGTTGGCATGATACCATTGCGCATCATGTCGTAAAACTCTTTTGTGGATAAATTGATTTCATCTCCATATGTAGTCCCATTGATATCATAATAATGTGGTATAATCCCTATCTTCTTCTCTTTTATGTACTCTGGTAGTAAATCACAGTTTGAGTCTGCAGTAATGATAAAATTCTTCATTCTTGATCTCCTTACTATATTATTTTAGATTAAGCAATTGCGAAACTTTGTACGTTTCCGACTTATCCTACGATTGATGGATGCCATTATAAACTTATAAGTTAAGCGATAAAAGTCCCAATTAAAGCTTAGAGGGGCTTTTGTCGGGCAACTCAACTTATGGATGTAGGGTCATTATATCTAGCCGTCTACCGGTGAAATGATGAACTGGATTTACATTATGTAAACAACTTAAGCCTATTTTACTAAATTTTTAGTATCAATGCAACTTTATTTTTCGACAACTAAATATCTTAAGATTTTACATATCCATTCAGAGGGTTGCAACTTATAAGTAACTCAATCCCTTGAAACTACATATAATGAGATATAACTTATTAGGAGAAAAATATGGGAGAATTATTACGAATTAATAACGTTTGTTATACTTACCATAGTTTAGAGGGGGAAACCAAAGCCCTAAGCGATATTTCCTTCCATGTAAATGATGGTGAATTTCTTGCAATTGTCGGTCCCAGTGGATGTGGCAA
>JBKEAO010000034.1:0-10064 GCA_047972335.1 Anaerocolumna sp.
GAAGACAATATAAAAGCCTCCTATGTTATTATGATAATGGTATCGCAAGCCAAAATCAAAATACATAGGAGGCATCCAATGGACAGTAAAAGTTTATCACATTGTAGATGGAAATGCCAGTACCATATAGTGTTTATTCCAAAATATAGACAGAAAGTGTTATATGGTCAGGTAAAGGTAGAAGTAAGAGAAATAATAAAGAAGTTGTGTGAATACAAGAAAGTGGAAATTATCGAAGGTGCAGTTTGTATGGATCATGTACATATCTGTGTTAGTCTTCCACCAAAGTACAGTGTCTCACAATTTGTAGGATATTTAAAAGGTAAATCAGCTCTTATGGTATATGATAAATTTCCAGAGAAACTGAACAAATGGAATAAGTCATTCTGGGCACGTGGATATTATGTATCAACGGTAGGTAATATCACAGAGGAAGCTATTAAAAAGTATATACAAGAACAACAAGAAGAATCAAAAGAAGAAGAACAAAGAAGAGAATAAGAGCCTCTTTTAGAGGCAGATGGTAACAAAGCTTGCGATACCACCTTTTAGGTGGGCATGCAACAAGCCCTTATAGGGCTAATATCAAACCACCACTTGAAGTGGTGGTTGCTGACTTAGTCATATACATATGCTGCTTAAATTTAAGCTATATTAAATAAGCAGTATCGTCTCATTTACATTTCTTGACGCATATACTATGTATGGTATAATACTATAAATTATACTAATTATTAAAACCTCAGATGAATGAGCACAAAGTTTGCAAATCGGAATAATGATATTAAATTGACATGATAGAATTGAATGATTTTTAAAAATAAGGTTAATATAGGAGTAGTAGCAGATATGAAACATAAATTAATGATTTTAACGTGGATTCCTGTTCTGGCATTGATGGTGATTATATTTCGATTTTCAGCCTCTACAGGAGATGAATCCTCTGGACTTAGTTTAGAATTAACAAAAGATATTGTGTTGGCAGTAACAGATATTACTAATGTTGAAATAGACTCAGAAAAGACGAATAGACTAATTGAGTTAATTCATACCCCCATTCGTAAGTTAGGGCACTTGGCTGAATATGCGGCTTTAGGATTTGCATTATGCTTACCTTTTTACTTTTATCATAACAAACGTAAAAAAGAATTAGTTGTTTTTTCAGAAGGGTTTTTAATGATATATGCTTGCATTGATGAATTTCATCAACTATTTGTACCTGAAAGAACAGGTAGGGTATTGGATGTTTTCATTGATAGTATAGGTGGTGCAATAGGAATTCTGGCATTTTATATTATGTATAAGGTAATAACAACCCTAAAAAGTAGGTAAATAGCAATTGAAAGTATTTAAATGACGAAAGCACATATGAAATACCAAATATAAGTATATAAACGATGAAAGCACATATGAAATACCATATATAAGTATATAAGCGATGAAAGCACATATGAAATACCATATATAAGTATATAAACGATGAAAGCACATATGAAATACCATATATAAGTATATAAACGATGAAAGCACATATAAAATACCATATATAAGTATATAAACGATGAAAGTACATATAGAATAATAAATAGAAGTATATCAACAAAGGTACATATATAAATAGCAAATAAAACGATAGAAAATGGTAATATGTGTAATAAACTTATAAAAATACTAATCAATCAGAAGTAAAAAATAAGGAGAAATATATAATTGACAAAAGAAAATACTTGAGTTAGAATGTAGTTATAAAACTAAATAAGGAAGTTCTTCGGGGCAGGGAGTGTTTCCCGACCGGCGGTAAAGTCCGCGAACTGATATTAACATATCAGCTGATTTGGTGTAATTCCAAAACCGACAGTATAGTCTGGATGTGAGAAGAAATAATATTGCAATTAAGTTGCAATTATTTTTGTAATTATTAGCCTCGAATCATAGATTCGAGGTTTTTTTACTTTAATGATGTACCAATACGATACAAATAAAGTAAAAGCCTAAGAATTTTCCTTTCATAAGAAGGAGAGAAATCATGAAATCAAATTTAAAACCAACCCAAGATTCAAATCAAACTATGTATCAGGAAAAAAGAATGAACAGCAAAGTATTTACAACAAGAGCAATGGTAATCATAGGATTGTTATCAGCTCTATCCTACGTATTGATGCTATTGGAATCACCTCCATATATAGGATTTTTAAGACTTGAGCTAAGTGACATTCCAGCTGTTATTGGAGCGTTTCAATTTGGACCGCTTGCTGGTGTTGTGATAGAATTAATTAAGAATTTAATTAAAGCCATTACTGCATCAAAGACAATGGGAATAGGAGAGCTAGCCAACTTTATAGTTAGTGCTGCATATGTAGTGCCAGCGGCTATCATTTATAGAAAATTAACTATTAAAAATAAATCTTTTATTGGTTTTACAGTTGCTACCATTAGCATGACTTTAGTAGGTTTTATAATGAATTATTTTGTAACTATACCAATATACGCTAATTTATATGGCGGTATTGAAAATGTTTTAGTAGCTGCAACAATTATACCTGGTATTCAGGATAAGTTTACATTGGTTTTATATGGGATTACACCTTTTAATATTGTAAAAGGAATTTTCACAGGCTTAGTTGGTCATTATACTTACAAACTTTTAAAGAATAGACTATAAATACTAGTCTATAAAAATAGGAGCTGATTGATAGACTATGAAAAACAGACGTAGATAGTCTATAAACAGACATTACAAGAAAAATTAAAAATATGAGGTTGTTGTATAACTAGGCTTATTATATTGGATAATGAGCAGATCAGTATGAGTTGTACAATGACCTCATACTTGTTTTTTTGTCTCAATCTGCTATAATGCACATAGAAAGTTTTGGAACAAAAACATGTAAAGTGAGTGAATATATGAACATAGAAAGCTTTAATAGAGAAGAAACTCTAGAATTAGGTAGGGAAATGGGAGAAAAGGCAGTGCCTGGTGTTTATTGCCTAATGGGAGATTTGGGAACAGGTAAAACCGTATTTACACAAGGGTTTGCTAAAGGTCTTGGAATAATGGAACCTGTAAGCAGTCCAACATTTACTATAGTACAAGAATATGAAGAAGGAAGGATTCCTTTTTATCATTTTGATGTATACCGTATAGAAGATGTAGAAGAAATGTATGAAATAGGTTATGAAGATTATTTTTTTGGACAAGGAGTATGCTTAGTGGAATGGTCTAATCTTATAGAAGAGCTACTTCCAAAAAACCGAGTTGAGATAACTATTACAAAAGATAGTGAAAAGGGATTTGACTACAGAAGAATAGAAATAACTGGTGAGATATAATGGGAAAGAATTTATTGTTGTAAGAAAATTATAAGAAAGGATAGCAGTAACTATGAAAATATTAGCTGTAGATACTTCGGGGCTTGTAGCTTCAGTGGCCATATTAGATAAAGATAAGGTTTATGCTGAATATACAATTAATAACAAGAAGACACATTCACAAACACTTCTGCCAATGCTGGATGAAATTATAAAGGCGTTAGAAATTGAATTAAAGGAGATAGATGGGATAGCAATAGCTGGAGGGCCAGGATCATTTACTGGACTAAGAATTGGATCATCTACGGTGAAGGGACTTGGAATGGTGATTGATGTGCCTGTTATAAATGTACCAACTGTTGATGCCCTAGCCTATAATTTATATGGTACCAAGGATCTAATTTGTCCCATTATGGATGCAAGAAGAAATCAGGTATACACAGGATTATATGAATTTATAGAAGGTGAGTTTATTGTTGTTAAAGAACAGGTGGCTGTAGGCATTGAAGAAATAGTAGAAGAGATTAATGCAATAAATAGGGGTGTTATCTTTTTGGGTGATGGTGTAGATGTGCACAAAGAAACCTTAAAAGATATGGTAAAAGTTCCAATGTTGTTTGCGCCTTCTCATCTACTAAGGCAAAGAGCGGGAGCAGTTGGAGCTTTAGGTCTAATTTATATGGAAAAAGGTCAAGTGGAAACGGCAGATGAACATGAGCCAGAGTACTTACGACTATCACAGGCAGAGAGAGAACGAGCAGAAAAATACGAAAATAACTGAGCCAATTTAAATTGTAGCAACCAGAGTTAAATTGTAAGTAGCTAAGGCTGAGTTTTAAACTTATGAGTAAGAGAAAATTGAAACAAGAGAGGATGCCACATAGGACTTCTTTGACTCATTTATTTATGTGGCAATATCGTGAAACAACTGCGATATACAATGGAATTGCAATATGGATAATACCATAACTATACGTCCGATGGAAGAAAAAGATCTTGTACAAGTATGGGAGATAGAAAAGGATTCCTTTTCTAAACCCTGGAGTTATAATGATTTTTTAGGCTCACTAACGACGCCTAATATATATTTAGTAGCATCAAAACAGGATGAAATTCTTGGCTATTGTGGCCTGTGGGGTGTGGTTGGTGAAGGACAAATTAACAATGTTGCAGTAGCAAAAAATGCTAGAAATCAAGGAATTGCCTATGAAATGCTTAGCCAACTGATTGTCATAGGTAGGGAGCAGGGGTTAGGAGAGTTTACTCTTGAGGTACGAAGAAGTAATACCGCCGCGATCAGTGTATATCACAGGTTAGGTTTCCTAGACGAAGGCTTTCGTAAGAACTATTATGAAGCGCCTACAGAAGATGCCCTGATTATGTGGCTTAGGTAGATGTAAGTAACAGTAATTCCCACTGTTTATTTTTGCTGATACAAGTTATAATGTTCTTAGTAAGGCGGCCATGTTAGCAGGAGGGATAACGTATGGACAAATTAAGAAAAGCACCACAAGTGAGTGGATTTATGCTATGTAATGTTTGCGGCAAGAAGATTCCGGTGGAATATGGAATTGTAAAAGAAGATGTTTTTGAGGCTGCAAAAGAGTGGGGATATTTTTCCAAGTATGATTTAGAACTGCATAAGTTTAATATATGCGAAGAATGTTATGATAGATTTATAAAATCGTTTAAGATTCCGATTCAAATAATTCACAAAAAAGAAGCTCTGTAAATAGTTAAGGACTGGTAATGAATTGCCTATAGTGTGCCGATATATGGTGTATAGGAAATTCCTTTCTAGTCCTGTTTGTTTTTGTATATAAAAAGGCTACTATGATGCAAAATGGCCAAGGTATATATGCATATGAATAATTATTCTGGCTCAACGTGTCTTAGGCAGCTAGTACGTCATATATCCAATTACCTAATAACTCCATGGATATTTAGTTTGCTACATGTAACAGATCAAATACTTCATCTATCATACCCTATCTTCGGCTATTCGTTAGGGTTGATAATCAATATCTATTATGTTAATATTGTGTAAGAATCTTTGCACAATGTGTAGGTTCGCTGTAATAAGGGTAAAATAAACGACATAAGAAGCAATAAAAAAAGCGAGGAAATTACATGTTAGATATTTGTTTACTAGGTACAAGCGGCATGATGCCATTGCCAAATCGTTGGCTAACGGCATTGATGACTAGATATAATGGCTCTAGCCTCTTGATTGATTGTGGAGAGGGAACTCAAATTGCCGTCAAAGAAAAAGGGTGGAGCTTTCATCCTATAGATGTTATATGTTTTACCCATTATCATGGGGATCATATTAGCGGACTTCCAGGATTGCTTTTAACCATGGGAAATGCTGATAGAACGGAACCCGTAACAATGATTGGACCCAAAGGACTTGAAAGAGTAGTAAATGCTTTAAGGGTAATAGCACCAGAACTTCCTTTTGAGATTAAATTTATAGAGCTTAGTGAAAGTTTTCAAGAAATTTGTCTGAATGGCTACATTATTCAGGCTTTCAAAGTGAATCATAATGTAACTTGCTATGGCTATAATATAGTTATAGAACGTGGCGGGCGTTTTTATGTTGAGAAAGCAAATGAGAATAAAGTGCCACAAAAGTACTGGAATAAACTTCAAAAAGGGGAGTCTGTTACAGAGGGAAACGTGGAATATACCCCTGATATGGTACTTGGACCAAAAAGAAAAGGAATTAAAGTGACCTATTGTACAGATACACGTCCTGTACAAAGCATATCTGAACATGCTAAAGAGGCTGACCTTTTTATCTGTGAAGGAATGTATGGAGAGAAGGACAAAGAAGAGAAGGCCATGAAACACAAACATATGACGTTTTATGATGCGGCTAGATTAGCAAAAGCTGCGGAGGTAAAAGAATTATGGCTTACTCATTATAGTCCCTCCCTTATTAAGCCGGAAGAGTTTATGGAAGATACAAAAGCCATTTTCTCCAATGCAATACCGGGAAAAGATAGAAAGTCTGTAACACTAGAATTTGATCCAAACGAATAGTTTTATGTGGTCAAGAAGGAGTGATAAAGTATGAAAAAACCTCATAAAAAAACACTTCAAACCATTATTACCATGTTTATTATATCTGTTCTTATAGTTACTGTTTATTATTTTGTGAGAACTGACCGTGGAATTGGTGTTAAGAATACCCAGAGTAAAAAAACGCAAGCTGAAATTTTGGTGGAGCAGGATATAGAGGATGAGTATCCAGCAACACCCAAAGACGTATTGGAATTATATATTAATATTTCAAAATACTGCTATGACAGAAATACCTCAGAAGAGCAAATCGATAAATTAGCTGCACAAGCCCGTCTTCTTTATGATGAAGAGTTATTAGAGAACAATCCCTTGGAAATCTATAAAAGCAATCTACAGGATGAAATAAATCGATTTCGTGACGAGAATATTGATGTTATGAATTATTATACTGGTAACGATGAAGATGCAGAATTTTGGACCAACGATAATAAAGAATACGCCTCACGCATAGTTACGTATACATTAAAAGATGGTAGCGATTATACAAAAGTATACTGTACATTTATTCTTAGACGAGATAATAATAGTAAGTGGAAAATACTAGGATGGACCAATGATGCTGCCTCTGATATAAAGGGGACTACAGAAGAGTAAATATTTATAGACTAAAGAAGATTAGGTATTGTGCGATTAACAGAAGAGCAAGGATAGATCGCATAAGAAGATGCAAAGACAATTAGTCTGGCAGGGGGAGTCAAAAATGTAGAAATGCATTTTATGGCTCCCCTTTTACCAACGTAAGTCTTATTGTAAATATTGATTAAATGTATATTTTATATATTTTATAGAAAACCTCTTGCAGATAATAGTACAAGAGGTTACTATTGTATAGTTAGAAGAAATATAATTAGATGATATACAGTTTTAGAAGAGGTAGAGCTTAGAAGAGATATAGCTTAGAAGAGATATAGCTTAGAAGATGAATAATTAGATGAATAAATAGATGGTGTATAATTAGAAAGCTGTATAATTAGAAAGCTGTATAGTGAAGCTATAAATTAGTGATATTTAGTTAGACGATGTTTAAGTTAGATGCTGTGTTATGAGATTATTATTTACATTATCAATCAAATGGATAAATTAAACATGGATTAATTAACGTGGATAAATTAAACATGTATAATTTGAGTGTAGATAGATTAAGCATAGATAGATTAAACATAGATAAATTAAGTATCTATAAATCATTTATAGATAGGATGCATACGTAGAGTATAAAATTATTAATGACTAGAAAAAAATATATTTTAAATGAATTCGAGGAAATTGAAAATGGATAAAGATACTTTGATTCTCGCTATAGAGTCCTCCTGTGATGAAACAGCAGCAGCAGTTGTAAAGAATGGTAGGGAAGTGCTCTCTAATGTAATATCCTCCCAAATAGCGCTCCATACTTTGTATGGAGGTGTAGTGCCAGAAATTGCATCAAGAAAACATATAGAAAAGATTAATCAGGTAATTAAACAAGCTTTGTCAGAAGCCGGTACAGAACTCAAAGACATAGATGCCATTGGGGTAACTTATGGTCCTGGACTAGTTGGAGCATTGCTTGTAGGAGTTGCTCAAGCAAAAGCTATTAGCTATGCCTGTAATAAGCCTTTAATAGGTGTGCATCACATAGAAGGTCATGTTTCTGCTAATTTTATTGAACATAAAGATTTAAAACCTCCCTTTTTGTGTTTGATTGTATCAGGGGGGCATACCCATTTGGTTATAGTTAAAGATTATGGCAAGTATGAAATTATTGGAAGAACCCATGATGACGCAGCAGGAGAGGCATTTGATAAAGTGGCAAGAGCGATTGGACTTGGTTATCCAGGGGGTCCAAAGGTTGATAAGTTGGCAAAAGAAGGAGATAAACATGCAGTGAATTTCCCAAGGGCCAATATATCTGGATCACCCTATGACTTTAGTTTTAGTGGTTTAAAATCAGCTGTACTAAATCATTTAAATTCCTGTACTATGAAAGGTGAGGTTGTTAATAAAGCAGATATAGCGGCCTCTTTTCAAGAAGCAGTCGTTGATGCTTTGGTAAGTAAAACCATTGCAGCAGCAAAGGATTATAATATGAAGCAAATTGCTATGGCTGGGGGAGTAGCTTCCAATTCAGCGCTAAGACAGGCAATGGAAAATGCCTGCAAGGAAAAAGGTTATCAATTGTACTACCCTTCGCCTATTCTTTGTACAGATAATGCAGCTATGATTGGTACAGCTGCATACTATGAGTATCTAAATGGAACAAGGCACGGACTTGATTTGAATGCAGTACCCAACTTAAAAATTGGACAAAGGTAAATGAATGAAAGATAAATGAATGAAAGATAAATGAATGAAAGATAAATAAATGAAAGATAAATGAATGAAAAGATAGAAGAGTTTGGAGATGGTTATGAAAACAGGTAAGACAGTGGCAATCTTATTAGCTGCAGGTAGCGGTAAGAGAATGGAAAGCAATATTCCTAAGCAGTATTTATTGATAGGTGAAAAACCAATCCTTTATTATAGCCTAAAGGTTCTTGAAGAAAGCAGTGTAGATGAAGTAATATTGGTGGTGGCAGAAGGAGAAGAAATATTTTGCCAAGAGGAAATAATCAATAGATATAAGATAAATAAAGTGAATAAAATTGTTTCTGGAGGGAAGGAACGTTATAATTCTGTTTATCGAGGACTAAAAGCATGTCCAAATGACACATCCTATGTATTGATACATGATGGAGCTAGACCTTTTATAAAGGTTGAAACAATAGAACTGATGATAACTGAAGTGATGAAACATAACGCGTGTGTAGTAGGAGTACAAGTGAAAGATACGATTAAAATTGTGGATGATAGTGAAGTTATTTCCGCAACACCAGATAGAAATACATTGTGGTCTATTCAGACACCTCAGGCATTTTCTTATGATCTTATTAAGAAAGCTTATGAACTTATGATATTAGAATTAGAAGAGACCAATAAAGGATCGGAGAACAGAAAGTTAAATATAACTGATGATGCAATGATTGTTGAATATACACTCAAAGAACCTGTGAAAATAGTAAAGGGTGATTATAAAAACATTAAAATAACTACACCAGAAGATATATTAATTGGAGAGGTATTCTTAAAAACCCAGTGAAATCGCATGTTTTATAATAGATTAATAATATAGTCGGAAAATTATTAAAAAAGTTTATAAAAGTGCTTGACATATGTTGTATCATTTGCTATACTGTTCAAGCAGTGTTCGGAGAGGTGTCCGAGTGGTTTAAGGAGCCGGTCTTGAAAACCGGTGATTCCGAAAGGGACCGTGGGTTCGAATCCCACCTTCTCCGCTAACGATACACTGACAGAGTCAGACAAGTATTGTTAATAAAAATTTTATCAGCCTATTTGGAGAAGTACCCAAGCGGCTGAAGGGGCTCCCCTGGAAAGGGAGTAGGTCGTTAATAGCGGCGCGAGGGTTCAAATCCCTCCTTCTCCGTTAACTTTTTTGAGAGATAAAACTTCTGAAAAATAATTAAAAAGTAGTTGACAACTCCTTGTAAGTGTGATAAGATATTCGAGCTGGTGCAACGCACCGCAAGCTTACAAATGAAAAAGTTACAAAAAAAGTTAGTAAGAAACCTGGACAAACAGGTGATGAACATTGATAACTGAACAGTGAAACAACCCTGAAAATTCTAATA
>JBKEAO010000037.1:0-5211 GCA_047972335.1 Anaerocolumna sp.
ATCAGATGAATTGGCCGATATTACTTGGATTCAGGCACTTCATCTTTTGATGCAGACATTCGTAAATACATTAGCAGATAAATTTTCCTTGTCCGAGGATGAATTAACTCAATTAATGGATACATTTATGGCAGCACTACCAAAGAACATAGTAGAGTGCTTAGGTAAGTGCGCATAATTGTGGTATTATATCACCGCCAAATACTGAATTTTCAAGGTGCATAGAGAAAATCTATGTGCGAAGTTTTAGTAATTAATATTAACATTATGACTAAAATCCATCAAGGCAAATATTTTGTCTATTTATTCTTCTTTTGAAATTCTTTGAAAAAATATAAAAATTACTGACATTATGCTATGGTTATATGTTATTATAGTAAGGCAACTATGACGAGCATTTTACTTAGAGCTTAAAATTAGTTACAAATGCAGGGTTAGAGAGGGTCAACTTACCTATACCCTGAGAGTATGATAGAAAAGAGGAAAGTTATGAACACGAAAGACAGAGCAGAATCAAGAGAATTTTATAAAATGGTATTTTTCTTGGTTTTGCCCATGGCATTACAAAATTTAATTAACGTAGGTGTAACATCTACAGATGTTATTATGCTAGGAAAAGTAGGTGAAACCGTACTTTCCGCCAGTTCTTTGGCAGGTCAGGTACAATTTATAATGACTTTGGTATTCTTTGGATTAACTTCAGGCGCGGCAGTATTGACAGCACAGTATTGGGGTAAGAAAGATATTAGGACCATAGAAAAAATCATGGGAATTACCATGAGATTTGCTGTACTAATAGCAATTCTTTTTACTGCTCTCGCATTATTAATACCAGAACAATTAATGAGTATATTTACAAATGAAGCACCGGTAAAGGCGGAAGGTGTAAGTTATTTAAGAATCATAGGGCTATCCTATATTTTTGTAGCCATAACTATTATATATTTGAACATAATGCGTAGTGTAGAGAGAGTGATTATTTCTACTGTTGTGTATTTATGTTCACTATGTGTTAATTTTGTATTGAACTGGATTTTAATATTTGGTAAGTTTGGAATTGAACCAATGGGTATTAAAGGAGCTGCAATTGCAACTCTAGTTGCTAGAATGATCGAGTTGTGTATTGTTGTTTTTTATGCAACGAAAATCAATAAAGAAGTTAAATTCCATATGAAGGACTTATTGAATTTTGATAAAGTATTAATGAAAGATTTTGTTATGATTTCCATCCCTGTTATGTTAAATGAGCTGATCTGGGGAGCCGGTATGGCTGCAAATGCGGCAATTATTGGACATTTAGGACAATCTGTTGTGGCAGCTAGTTCAGTGGTACAAGTGATTAGACAGCTTTCCATGGTGATTACCTTTGGCTTGGCCAATGCAACAGCAATTATATTAGGTAAAACCATAGGTGAGCAAAAAGAAGCATTGGCAGTCAAATATGCAAGGAGACTGGTGAAAATCACAATTATTGTCGGTGCGATTGGCTCTGGGGTAGTACTAATAGTAGGTCAAATAGCAAGAGTGGGACTGAGCTTAAGTGAGGATGCGTCCTATTATTTAAACATCATGATATTTGTTATGGCATACTTTGTAATTGCCCAGGCCTATAATGCAACTATGATTGTCGGGGTGTTTAGAGCTGGTGGAGATACGAAATTTGGATTACTTGTAGACTCAACCACCATGTGGGGGGCATCTATTCTAATTGGCGCTTTGGCGGCATTTGTCTTTCATTTGCCCATACCCGTTGTTTATGTCATTATAATGAGTGATGAATTGATAAAGATACCACTATGTGCATGGCGCTATAAATCTATGAAATGGGTTAAAAATGTAACACGGTAATAAATCTAAACAATAGAATTCACACAATAGAATCCACACTTTAAGCATCGAATGAATCAAGTCTATGTAAGATGGAGGAGCAAGGTTTGGGAAAATACCCAAGCTCCTCCAATGAGAAAATTCTATAGTCACAAAAGATGATTTGCAACGAGATCTAGTAAACAAAATTTAAAAAAGCTACAAAATTATATTTCATTTATCTGTTTCGTTGGTATATCCATCCCTTCGGTGTTTATCACTTCGAATCTATCTATCGACTGACATTCCCCTTTCAACTTTATAGTATAATTTATGCCAATATACCTAGATGAGTGTGTAAATATTTCTATTTACTAAAACAGATTTAGGGTGTATAATAACATTAAGAACATGTTAAAAAAATAACAATTTAATTTCGTACTGAATACCAGGGTCAACCCGAAATAGAAGGCGAGTATACTATAACAAGGCTACTTTTTATGTGGCTTTTTGTTTGTACCTGTACCTTCTTAAGGTGCAGTTTTTTTATGTTTAAAATTATAGGAAACATGAACCAGTACAGAATGGGGGAAAATATGTCCGCTACAAGAGTCTTAATAGAGCAATTAAGAGATGAAAGAATACTTTCTAAAGCTCATTTTACCTATTTGTTAGAGAACTATACCACAGATGATGTACAATTTTTAAAAGATGAGGCCAGTAAACCTTCTCAAAAGTATTTTGATCATAAAGTATATACCAGAGGTCTGATCGAGTTATCTAATTACTGTAAAAATGATTGTTATTACTGTGGAATAAGGCGTAGTAACAAAAACGTGAAACGTTATCGTCTTACAAAAGAGGAGATACTTGCCTGTTGCAAACAAGGATATGATTTAGAGTTTAGAACCTTTGTACTACAAGGTGGCGAAGACTATAAATATACAGATGAGGATATGGCAGATATTATCTCTTCTATTAAAAAGGAATATCCTGATTGCGCACTTACCCTATCTCTAGGAGAGAAAAGCTATAACACCTATCAACTATGGAAAGAAGCAGGAGCTGACAGGTACTTGTTAAGACATGAGACGGCCAATGAAGGACATTATAAAGAATTGCATCCAGCTAGCTTAAGTCTTGGGATTAGAAAACAATGTCTATGGGACTTAAAGAAGTTAGGATATCAAGTTGGTACAGGTTTTATGGTAGGATCTCCATATCAAACCAAAGAACATTTAGCCGAGGACTTACTTTTTATCAAAGAATTAGACCCTCAGATGGTGGGAATTGGTCCTTTTTTACCACATCACGATACACCATTTAAAGCATTTCCTCAAGGGTCATATGAATTAACCTTAGTATTAATAAGCATATTAAGATTAATGTTACCAAATGCACTACTACCTGCCACAACAGCCCTTGGAACCATCAATCCGTTAGGAAGGGAAGCTGGAATATTACATGGAGCCAATGTGGTTATGCCTAATCTATCCCCAGTTTCAGTAAGAAAGCAATACGAACTATATGATAATAAAATCTGTACAGGCGATGAAGCAGCAGAATGTAGATTTTGCCTTCAAAATAGAATGAAGAAAATAGGTTATGAACTTGTCTGTTCAAGAGGAGACTTTGCCTACACACAACCAGAAGAGAATGGAGGGAACTATGTATCATATAACATCTAAAATCGCAGAGGAATTTATCGATGACAAAGAAATACTAGAGTGTATCGCCCATGCAAAGGAAAATAAATCCAATGAAACATTAATACGAGAAATTATAGAAAAAGCAAAGCGAATGGAGGGAATCACTCACAGAGAAGCGGCAGTTTTACTAGAATGTGACGTAAGTGAATTAAATCAGGAAATGTTTCAACTGGCTAAAAAGATAAAAGATAAATTCTATGGTAATAGGATCGTAATGTTTGCACCCTTATATCTTTCTAATTATTGTGTCAATGGGTGCGTTTACTGCCCTTATCATTTAAAGAACAAGCATATAGCCAGAAAAAAACTTACCCAAGATGAGATTAGAAAAGAAGTAATTGCACTTCAGGATATGGGACATAAAAGATTAGCTCTAGAAACTGGTGAGGATCCAGTGAATAGCCCAATTGAATATGTATTAGAAAGCATTAAAACTATTTATGATATAAAGCATAAAAATGGTGCGATTAGAAGGGTAAATGTTAACATTGCTGCTACAACAGTGGAAAACTACAAAAAGCTAAAGGACGCAGGCATTGGGACCTATATTTTATTTCAAGAGACCTATCATAAAGAAACATATGAAAAATTACATCCTACTGGACCAAAACACAATTATGCTTATCATACAGAAGCTATGGACCGCGCCATGGAGGCGGGCATTGATGATGTGGGTCTTGGTGTATTGTTTGGACTTAATTTATATCGTTATGATTTTGTTGGAATGTTAATGCATGCAGAACATTTAGAAGCATCAACGGGTGTAGGTCCTCATACCATAAGTGTTCCAAGAATTAGACCAGCCGATGATATTAATCCTTTGGAATTTGAAAATGCCATATCGGATGAGATATTTGAAAAAATTGTAGCCATACTTCGCATTGCTGTACCATATACAGGAATGATTGTTTCAACCAGAGAATCCAGGAAAACCAGAGAAAAGGCATTAGAACTTGGGGTTACCCAGCTTAGTGGGGGCTCTAAAACCAGTGTTGGAGGATATGCAGAAGAAGAAGCAGAAGAAGACAATTCGAAGCAATTTGATGTTGAAGATAGAAGAACCCTTGATGAAGTGGTAAATTGGCTATTATCTTTGGGGTTAATACCAAGTTTTTGTACTGCCTGTTATAGGGAAGGACGTACAGGTGACAGATTTATGAAACTTGTAAAATCGGGACAGATAGTAAATTGTTGTCAACCAAATGCCTTGATGACTTTAAAAGAATATTTAGAAGATTACGCTTTAGAAGATACCAAAGAAAAAGGCGAAAGATTGATAGAAGATGAAGTAGGTAAAATCACCAATGAAAAAGTGCTACAGCGAACCAATGCGTATTTAAAGCAAGTTCATGAAGGACAAAGAGACTTTAGATTTTAGGTAAAGTCTTAATTTTATATACTTAATCCAGAACTTTTCAGTGACTTATATACTTGTAGCTGAAAAGTTTTTTTTGGACATTTTTAAAATTACTCTTGAAATATTTTATTCCTTGTGGTACTCTTATATAAACTAATTGAAAATGAATATCATTTGCAATATCGGAGATAATATAATCAAATAATTTTTGTGGAAATATTCCAGGAAGGAGTCACTTATGAGCGTAGTAATTGTTGGAGGTCATGACCGAATGGTCTGTACTTATAAGGAAATCTGTAAACAGCACAAATGTAAAGCAAAGGTTTTTACACATATGCC
>JBKEAO010000006.1:0-52831 GCA_047972335.1 Anaerocolumna sp.
AAACGATTCCATCAATAATTTGTACAGTTTCACCAGGCAATCCAATAATCCTCTTTATATTTAAATAACTGTGTTCTTTATTGGTCTGCTTAAACACAATTACATCAAATCTCTTAGGGTTTGAAAATAAATAAGCATATTTATTTATTATAATTTCATCTGTTTCTTTTAATGTAGATTCCATGGAGGTACCAAGAACCCTCGTTTTCTCTCGCGCATTATGAGATAAGAAATAGGCTAGGGAAACTACCATAGCAATTGCAATTATCCACACTATAGTCTTTATTATTATTCTTTTTATTAAAGGGCCCTTATCCTCCCTATCAAAATCGTAATTCATTTCTATCCCGCTTTCTCAATTTCATAAATTCAGAAATATCATCTTCTTTTCTCAATTTCTTAGACTCAAAAATATCCTTATGTTTTCTCATCATAGATTCAAAGATATCATCTTCTTTTTTCAATTTCATAGTTATTAAGGTAATTTATTTTGTTTTATCAATATCATAATTATTAAGGCAATCTATATTAGATAAAACAAAATATACTTTGCTTTTATCAGTTCTCTATCTTGATAAAAAAGGGACAATACCTAAGTAGTTGTCCCTTCTCGCTTCAAATTTAAAAATTATTTCACAAGTTCTTTTACTTTAGCCTTCTTACCTACTCTGTTACGTAAATAAGTTAACTTAGCTCTTCTTACTTTACCAAATCTAACAACTTCAATTCTTTCAACACTTGGGGAATGAAGTGGCCATGTTTTTTCTACACCGATACCGTTAGAAGATTTTCTAACTGTGAAAGTTTCTCTAGCGCCACCGTTTTGTCTTTTCAAAACAACGCCTTCATAAATCTGAGTTCTTACACGGTTACCTTCTTTTACTTTCGCGTATACTTTTACAGTATCGCCAACGTTAAAACTAGCAATGTCGCTTTTAAGCTGAGCAGCTTCGATTTCTTTAATAATGTTATTCATTTTGTGACCTCCTTAATATTTAGATGTTCTTAATGCCTTACCATGGGACATAAACCTGTCCATTCTTATAACCTGCGGTGCATTAGCGGACCATCTCATCTCACAACATCTTACTTTAACACATTCATTCTGGGAATGCAAGCAGAATATGATCTTAATTCTTGAAACGGTTACCCTTAATCTTCTTCCTTTTGTATTTTATATTTAACCAAAAAATCTTGTTCTTTTTTTGTAAGGACTGCATTTTCTAATAGATCTGGTCTATTGTGATAAGTTCTTATAATGGACTGCTGTCTTCTCCACTTTTCAATATTACCATGATGGCCAGATAATAAAACCTCAGGCACCTCTTTATCCATAAATACATCTGGTCTTGTATATTGAGGATATTCCAGTAAATTATCCTGTAAAGATTCAAACTCTGCAGATACATCATTATTTAATACGCCAGGTACTAATCTGCTAATGGAATCTATCATGACCATAGCAGGTAGTTCTCCACCAGTTAAAACATAATCTCCAATCGAAACATAATCTGTAACAATTAGCTCTAATACTCTCTCATCTATTCCTTCATAATGACCACAAAGAAGGACCAAATCCTCCTCTTTGGCAAATTCCTCTGCCATAGTTTGATTAAACATCTTACCTTGAGGGGTCAAATAAACAACTCGCACTTTTTTATTGGATGAAATATTTTCATTGACAGATTCATAGGCTCTATAAACAGGTCCAGCTGCCATTACCATACCAGCGCCACCACCATATGGGTAATCGTCTACATGATTATGTTTATTTTCAGAAAAATCTCTTATATTAACAGCGTTCAATCCTAGCAAACCTTTGTCCAAAGCTCTTCCAGTAATACTAGTATGAAGTCCTTGTTTAATCATATCCGGAAATAGGGTTAATACATGAAAGTTCATTATATCTCCTTTATATTAAAGTAATCCTGGCATAATATGAGCCTTAATTACCTTATTTGTCACATCAATATCTAATATACATTCTTTTATATAAGGAAGTAAAATTTCTTTCCCTTCAGGGGTTTTAACAATATACACATCATTGGCTCCAGTTGTCATAACTTCTGCTAACTCACCCAAGGTCTCCCCCTCCTCAGTCACAACCTTTGATCCGATTAAATCATAGATAAAGAATTCACCTTCTTTTAATTTAACCGCATTTTCACGTGTAACTAATAGATCTTTTCCTTTGTATTTTTCAATGTCATTTATATTATCAAAGCCCTTGAATTTAAGGATTGCTTGTTGTTTGAAAAACTTAACACCCTCCACTTCAAGTTCTATACGCTCTTTACCAGTGTCTAAAAAAACTTGTTTTAAGGAACGAAAACGATCCAAATCATCTGTAGTAGGAAATACTTTGACTTCTCCTTTAATACCATGAGTTGACGAAATAACTCCAACGCGTAAATAATTATCCATAGCTACTCCAATCTCTTATAGTTTTTCCATAATAAAATTTAACCCTGCCAGACAGGCTAACCTATTCGGACAGGGTTACATAAATTTATTTAGGTATATTCTGGTAAACAAATCTTTATAAATTTACTTATCAGATAATACCTTCATGACTTATGTTGATAATCTTAAAACTATTGTAGTATTTCTACTACAACTTTTTTGTCATCCTTAGTAGCTGCCGCTTTTACTACGGTACGAATAGATTTAGCAATACGTCCCTGTTTTCCAATAACTTTACCCATGTCTTCAGGAGCAACTTTAAGTTCAACAATGATAGACTGATCTGTTTCTTTTTCCGTAACAACAACTTCATCCGGGTGATCAACCAGTGATGTAGCAATTACTTTGACTAATTCTTTCATTACTCTTCACCTCCAATGGAATGTGAAATGAATTATACTTTTTGTATAATTATAATAGCAACAAAACCATTATCTTTTAGAACCGGAATTATTTAGTAATTCCAGCTTTTTTAAATAATTTACCAACTGTTTCTGTAGGTTGTGCACCGTTAGATATCCATTTTTTAGCAACTTCTTCATTAATTTTGAAAGCGCTTGGTTCCTGTGTAGGATCATAAGTACCGATTTCTTCGATAAACTTTCCATCTCTAGGTGATCTGGAATCTGAAACAACGATTCTATAGAAAGGAGCTTTCTTTTGTCCCATTCTCTTTAATCTGATCTTAACTGCCATTTAATTTCACCTCCTCATATAGTAATTCTCAATATAATATTTATATTAAGCTTTTATTGTAAAAGTTATAACAAGTATTATAACAAAACAATTACCTAAAATCCAAAAGGCATTCTGAATTTGCCTTTCTTACCAGCTTTACCGCCCATCATACCGGAAAACTGTTTCATCATCTTCTTTTGCTGCTCAAATTGTTTCACTAACTTATTCACTTCACTAATATCAACTCCGGCACCTTTTGCAATCCTTTTTTTACGGGAAGGATTAATCATATCCGGATTAGAGCGCTCTGCTTTTGTCATGGAATAAATAATAGCTTCTACGCTAGATAATGCATTTTCATCAATATCAACGTCTTTTAACTGACCGCCCATACCAGGCATCATCTTTAATATATCACCAATGCCGCCCATTTTTTTAACCTGCTGCATGGAATCTAAAAAGTCATTAAAATCAAATTCAGATTTTTTAAACTTCTTTTCTAACTGTTTTGCTTTATCTTCATCAAAATCTGCTTGTGCTTTGTCAATGAGGGTTAGAATATCTCCCATTCCAAGGATTCTTGAAGCCATTCTATCAGGATAAAACTGTTCTAAATCAGAAAGCTTTTCTCCCATACCAACATATAAAATAGGCTTGCCGGTAACTGCTCGAATGGAAAGGGCCGCACCACCTCTAGTATCACCATCTAACTTCGTTAAGATAACACCATCAATTCCTACTTTATCTTTAAACATTTCAGCAACATTAACCGCATCCTGTCCAGTCATGGAATCCACAATCAATATACTTTGATGCACATTTATATTTTCTTTTATTTCAATTAACTCATTCATCATATCTTCATCAATGTGAAGACGACCAGCTGTATCTAATATTACAACATTAAAATTATTCTTATCCGCATGCTCTATGGCTGCTTTTGCAATATTAAGTGGTTTGTGCTTATCTCCCATGGAGAATACTGGCACACCTTGTTTTTCACCGTTTATTTTAAGCTGTTCAATGGCAGCAGGTCTGTATATATCGCACGCAACTAGTAGGGGTTTCTTACCTTTAGACTTAAACTTTCCTGCAAGTTTAGCAGTTGTAGTAGTCTTACCAGCACCTTGTAAACCACACATTAGGATAACTGTGATCTCATGCCCACCCTTAAAGGCTATCTCTGTAGTCTCTGACCCCATTAAAGAAACCATTTCTTCATTAACAATCTTAATAACCATCTGGCCTGGTGTTAAACTAGACATTACATCTTGACCAATGGCTCTTTCCTGAACGGACTTTACGAAATTTTTAACAACTTTAAAATTAACATCTGCTTCGAGTAAGGCCATTTTTACTTCTTTTAATGCAGCAGCAACATCTGCTTCTGTTAAGCGGCCTTTACCTCTTAGGTTCTTAAATACATTTTGCAATTTTTCTGATAGACTGTCAAATGCCATGCAGAACCTCCCATTTATCGTTTATTCATTATTATAGTTATCTCATCATTATAAGTATTTTTTTGCTATAAGCTCTTTAAAATATTGTCTGATAGATGAATGATTTCATCTAATTGATACGTATCATCTGTTTGATGTTTTTCGTCTGTTTGAGGTTTTTCATCCATTTGATATTTATCATCTAATTGATACATGCAATCTAATTGATGTATTTCATTTTTTTTCATATCCAACGCCAGAATCTTAATCTGATTAACCAGTTCTTTTGTTCTATCAAATTTCTTAACCAGACAAAGCTTAACTTCACAATCTCTTAACTGTTTACTACAACGTTTCACAATATCATACACGCCTTGCCTACTAATTCCTAGCTCATCTCCGATTTCACTTAATGATAAATCGTTAAGGATATAATCTTCAAATATACGTTTATTATGTTCCTTTAACAGTTCTCCATAAAAATCAAATAAAATGGATAACTCCACTTTTTCTTTCAATTTATCATCCATCATTACTAAATCCATCAAAGTCACCACCTGTAAAGTAATTTTCTTTACAGGCATAGTATATCCAAAAAACTATAGTTTGTCAACTTTTATTTTTTAAATTTTCTAAACTTTTCAGACAATTAAACAAAAGTACTGTTGCCATAATTATTTCAGATGGTGAACTTCTTTTAACCCCAATCATACAGCTTTATCGTTTTAACCAAATCTAAACTTATTCCTCATCCAACAAAAAAACTCCCCTTAGAAATTTTTCATCCATTTCTCCAATTGAAACAACTGGTTCAGGGGTCCCCCAGCTTTTTTTTAATCTTTTTTCCATGACTAGCAAATGCCTCCAGCTTCCACGCTTATAGGCCGTGTTATAATATGTTCCCACTTCTTCAAATCCATATTTTTTATGTAAGGCAACACTACTATCATGGGGTACACAAATAAGAGAATATATATTATAGTAGCCTTGCTTTTCAACGATTTGAAATAATGCATTATATAGGACGGTTCCTATTCCCTTCCCGTGGTATTCTTCCTTTAGGTAAACAGAACATTCACAGTCCCAGGCAAAAGCCGCTCTTTCTAAATGTGGAGAACAATAAGCATATCCTACAATAGTTCCCTCCATTTCACAAACTATCCAAGGAAATTGTTTCATCACAGATTTCATACGACTCTCAAATATTTCTAAAGGTACTTTTTCATATTCAAACGTAATCACTGTATTTAAAATATAAGGCTCATATATGTTATAAATATGTGCCGCATCTTCAAGACAAGCCATTCTTACCTTTATACTATTCATAAATTTTTGTCTCTTTCTTATAATTTGTATTCTTAATAGATATAACAATAAGGTTACGCGTTACCCTTATATATCATCAATTCTGATGTGTAAAAATAAATGTTGCAATTCCAACAGCAATGGTAATATTCAAGGAATCCACCTGAGGAGACTGAGGAATAAACACACTTGTGCCTAAACTTAAATAAGAATCATCCAGTCCAGTTGCCTCATTGCCAAATACCAATGAAAACAATTCTGTTTTTGGACAGTTTTGTACTTCTAAGGTATTCTCACCATTTAACATAAACGTAAATATATCATGTGCATTATAACGTTCTCTATATTCTTCAAAACTCTCAAAATAACATACTCTCATCTTAAATAGTGCACCCATAGAAGCTCTAATCGTCTTAGGGTTAAACACATCAGCACCAGGTGAAATAATAGCCACATCATGAATTCCCATACCAAGAGCTGTTCGAAGAATTGTTCCCACATTTCCCATATTACTAGGATTCACCAATACTAAGGGTGATTTATCTTTATTTAATTTTTCTTCATATTTATCGAATACACCAATTACAAAACAATTTTCTTTATCGCTGATTTTATGAAATACTTTATCATCAACTAATACAGGTATATTTTTTTCACTACACACCATTTTTATATGTTCAAACTCTGTAAAACTAGAGTGCAAATAAATTCTTTTTATCTGATTAGCCTTTCCTTCTAAAAGTTCAAATGTAGGAAAGGCCCCTAGTGTATATGAATAATGAAAAGATTTTTTATATGGTTTTATTGGTTCCATTGTTTCCTCCCGGTTTATATTAGAAACTTAATATTTGCAGCAGTTTACCTTGTATTTTCGTTTACTTTGTACTTTAGGATGTTTAGTAATGTATTACATATTATGTTTTTCATTGTAACATTCATATTAATCTAAAATTCAATCTTATTCAACACAAATTTATTGGATTTCTGAACTTTTTCAAAAATCCTAGACACACCACTCAGATGCAGTTTAGTTCCTTTTTCATATCAATATAAATAAAGGGTTATGACACTCTAATATAGTCATACCCCTTTATCTTTTATATCATCTAAATAAGAACAATCATCTATATACAAACTATTCTCTTTATGCAAACTATTTTCTTTATACGAACAATTCTCTTTATGCAAACTATTACTATTTAAAAACAATCATCTATATCCGAAAAATTATCTATATATATAATAATCTATATACAAAAAATCATTTATACAAGGATGACCTCATATCGCATTATACTGGATAGGCTTTGTTTTCAGTATCAGCAATATCTAAATCAACTTTGTTCTTTTGGGCATAGCGATATTTGAAAAATTCTAATGCAACTTGAGGGAATAGTGCATAAGAGAGAACATCTTCATCTTGTTCTTTCCACTGTTTCATTTCCTCTTCGATCGCTGGAAGTTCGGGTTTTAACAAGTCAGCAGGTCTACAAGTAATAGGTTTTATATTACCAATTACTTTCTTTTGTACTTCTGGATTAAAAGGCTGCACCGTGCGTCCATATTCACCAGCTAGAATTGCTTTAGCCTCTTTTGTAACCATTTTATATCGTTCACCTGCAATTACATTTAGAACCGCCTGTGTTCCTACAATTTGGCTTGATGGAGTAACTAGTGGTGGTTCACCAAAATCTTTTCTCACTCTTGGTATTTCACTAAGCACTTCATAATATTTATCTTCTGCTTTTTGCTCTTTTAATTGGGATACCAGATTAGAAAGCATACCACCTGGTACTTGATATAATAAAGTCTTTATATCTACACCCATAACTTTAGGATTCAATAGACCTGCATCTAGTGCATTATCTCTAATTGGTCTAAAATACTCTGCTATCTCTGCAAGAAGATTTTGATCTAAACCAGTATCATAAGGTGTTCCCTTAAATGTTTCTACCATAACTTCTGTAGCAGGTTGGCTAGTACCCATAGCAAATGGTGAAATCGCTGTATCTATGATATCACAGCCTGCTTCAACTGCTTTCATATAAGACATAGAAGCAACACCACTGGTATAATGGGTATGAAATTCAATAGGAATAGATACCGCTTCTTTTAATGCAGTTGCAAGTTCTCCTGCAGCATAAGGCACCAACAATCCCGCCATATCTTTTACACATATGGAGTCTGCACCCATCTCTTCTACTTTTTTAGCCATATCTATATAATACTGATTGGTATAATCTTCACCTAATGTATAGGATAATGCTATTTGGGTATGACCTTTTTCTTTCTTTGTGGCTTTTACAGCACATTCTAAGTTTCTTAGGTCATTAAATGCATCAAAAATTCTAATATTATCAATACCATTGGCTATAGATTTCTGAATAAAGTACTCTACAACATCATCTGCATAATGTCTATATCCTAGTATATTCTGTCCTCTAAGAAGCATTTGAAGTTTTGTATTTTTAAATCCTTCTCTCAATTTTCTAAGTCTAACCCATGGATCTTCTTTTAGAAATCTTAAGGATGCATCAAAAGTAGCCCCACCCCAACATTCAACAGCATGATAACCGACTTTATCCATTTTTTCAATAATAGGTAACATTTCCTCAGTGGTCATTCTTGTTGCGATTAGAGATTGATGGGCGTCACGTAATATGGTCTCGGTTATCTTAACCGGTTTTTTCTCTGTGGATGACATATCTTTCCTCCTAAACACTTTCGCATCACTCAAAAGTTTATAGTTACGTTATGTTTTAATTTAAAGTAGCTAATAATGAGCCCGCTTCTACCATATCTCCTGTAGATACATTGACACTAGCAACAACACCGTCTTCTGGTGCAACAATTTCATTTTCCATCTTCATTGCTTCTAATATTAAAATAACATCTCCATGTTTTACACTTTGACCAATATTAGCTTTTAGTGCTAAAATTTTACCTGGCATTGGAGAGTTAACTTTTACTGAGCCTGCGGTTCCACCTGCCTTAGGAGCTGGTGCCGCCTCTTGTACTGGCGCTGATTGAGGGGGTGCCGCTTGTGCTATAGGAGCTGCTGCAGGGGCAGCTTGCACTGGTGCCGCTGGAGCAAGTGCTGGCCTTCTGCCTGTATTTTCTTCAACGGTTACATCATATGCCACACCATTGACAGTAATTGTATAATTTTTCATTTTAGAATCCTCCTTATTGAGTGTCTCATCACGTACTTGTATTTATATGGTAATCCTTTTTTAGTTCCAGCCTGTATTTCGTTTCTTTCTTATACTTCTTACAACAAATCCATCCGTATCTCCATGATTTTCTTCTCCCATGGATGCCATAATTGCAGCTGTAATTACTGCTACTAATTCAGGATTGGAAGACAATTCGATATTATCACTCGATGTATTCTTTGCTAAATTCACATTTTTATTAGAAACAGTGGAACTCTGACTTCCTGACGCCGTTAATTTAACTAATAATTTTAAAATAGCAACTATTCCAAAAATTATTATTAAAGCCGCAAATACTGTCCCTAAGCCTAATAAAGTTATAATAACTTCCTTTGGCAGACCTTCCCAAACATAAAGATTAAAATCTGCCGCCAAAATATTTCCTAAATTCATATCATTCATATTCTGCTCCCATCTGCATTCAATGCACAAACTTTAATCATTGCTATTTAAATTGTGCCACGTTTTTTACTAGGATGGGTCACCCTTTTTGTAAATAACATTTCAAAAGCATAGATTACATGTTTTCTTGTAGATGCCACATCAATGATAGCGTCTATATGCCCTCTACTTGCAGCTGAAACAGCACTTGCCTGTAATTCACCATATTCAACAGCTTTTCCCTCAACAAGTTCTGGTTCTGTCTGATACATAATCTGAGCTGCAGATTTGGGGTCCATTACTCCAATACTTGAGCCTTCTAGTGCAAAAGCAAAATCTGCTCCGATATGTTTAGAATTCATAGTTATATAAGCACTACCAAAAGCCTTACCGATAATTAGGTTTACCTTCGGAACTGACGCACTTGAAAAGGCATACGTTAACTTTGCAGATGCCAACCCGATAGACTGTTCTTCCTCTGTTGTTGCTGCAAAACCTTCCACATTAGTCAAAGATAAAACCGGTATTTCAAATGCATCACATAATCGAACAAATCGTTCAGCCTTATAAGCTCCTGCAGTAGTTAATAAAGGCGCAAAGCATTCTAAGACTTTTCCATTGTCATCCATTCTTGTCTTTTGATTTGCCACAACTCCTATAGTCATACCGTTTAGCCTGATAAATCCTGTAATCATTTCTTTTGCATGATTCTTCTTAACTTCCATGAAATAATTTTCATCTGAAATTTCTGCTAGAACATCTACCATATCAGCTTGTACCTTTGTAAAGTCCCCAATCAAACGGTTCAGATCATCATTACACTCATCAAAGGAATCATCATCTTCATTGTTAGAAGGTATTATAGCCACCAACTCTCGAATCTGGTCCATAACTTCTGTCTCATTGCTTAAAACAAAATCTACATTCCCAGCAGATGATTGGAATTCTGCATTTGCCGTATCACATTTGGTAGTATAATTTCCATCGATTGTATTAGGCGCATTCACAAATAACTTCCCGCTATCTGCCGCCATAAATGAAAAATCACTTAAGGAGGTCAAGACTGCCATACCACCCCCACAAGTGCCAAGTACTGCAGTTATTTGGGGTATAACACCGGACGCCATAGTCTGTTTTTGATAAATCTCACCAAAGCCACTTAATGCATCCGTTGCTTCCTGTAGTCTTATACCGGCGCTGTCAATAAGTCCTATGACAGGTGCGCCAACCTTAAGTGCTAAATCATAAATATGTGCGATTTTCTTAGCATGCATTTCACCTACTGTACCATGTAACGCTGCTTTATCCTGGCTGTACACATAAACCAAATTACCATGAATCATACCATAGCCAGTAATAACACCATCGGATGGTACCTGTTTTTCAGCTAAGTTAAAATCTGTACTTCTTCTGGTAATCAAAGCTCCAATTTCAACAAAACTATTATTATCGAGCAAGTAATTAATACGATCCCTTGCAGATAATTTTGATGTCGTATTCATTTTCTGCCTCCGTTTTTCTATTTAAAATTGTTAATTCAAATTCTTTGCCAATTATAATTATATGCCATTTTTCTGGAAACTTCAAGAATTAAATAGCTGTTAATTTTGATTTGTTAAAAATACTACATAAAAGTCTAAAAATTAGTGCAAATACGCCAAATAGTTTTTCCTCTTTTAGACTTTCCTCTTTTAGCTTTCCTTCTTTTAGTTATTCATCTTCATATTCATACACATATTTTCTGATTAAGTCCATTTGAAATCCTTTTCTATATAAACTAGATGCAAATTTCATTTTATCCTCCTTGGTTAAATCCTTCATATTTTTAAATTTCTTATCAATGGCTTTTTTTATTGCTACTTCTTCACTATCATATTCTTCCATTAAAACTTCATTTGCGATGGATTTATCAAGCCCTTTATTAGATAATTCCATTAATATTTGCTTTTTACTCTTTTTGTTCTTTCTGCTTCTTATATAATTTTCTGCGTATCTTGTATCATCGATAAAGTGGAACTTAATTACATACTCAACAACCTCCTCTATTACCTGATCTGAATAGTCTGCTTGCTTTAACTTCGTGATTAGCTCATGTTTCGTCCTGTCCATATATTTTAATATAGCGATTGCTTTTTGTTTACCTCTTCGCAATACTGTGTTAATATAAATATCTCTATATTGATCTTCACTCATCTCAGAGCCAAGTTCTAATCTATATCTTTGCAGATCTTTATAATATAGTGCAAAATGAAACTCCTCATCTATATAAACCTTATATTTTCCCTTTTCCTTTGGTTCTAAACCTGTAATTTTCATAATAAATACCCAATTTACAATAATATTAATTTTTGATATAAAAAAATATAACAGTAACCCTTTCTTTTATTCTAACTCTTTTTTTCTGATCTTTTTATTCTACACTTTTTATTCTACACTTTTCTATTCTACACTTTTTTCTGATCTTTTTATTCTGCTTTCTGAAACGCATACACACATTTATCTCCTGCAGAAGGTAAATCTAGCATTTGTTTACGAATGTCTACAATAATTCAATTTATAAAAAGGTACTAATGCAAAAGTAATATTCCTTTCGCATCAGTACCTTTGTCATAATTTCTTTTTATTTACTAAAAAAACAATGTTTCAATATTAATTATTCTTCAGTGGATTTAGATGTTTCTACTGCAACCACGCCACCGATATTATATTTTTCTCTTACTTTTTTCTCAACTTCTAAAAAGATATCAGGATTTTCTTTTAAGAAAGTCTTAGCATTTTCTCTACCCTGACCAATCTTTGTATCATTATAGGCATACCATGCGCCACTCTTAATAATAATGTTCTCATTGGCAGCTAAATCTAGCACATCACCTTCTCTAGAAATACCTTGTCCGAACATAATGTCAAATTCCGCTTCTTTAAATGGAGGAGCGATCTTATTCTTCACTACTTTGATTCTTGTTCTGCTTCCGACGAATTCTCCACCCTGTTTTAAGGATTCAATCCTACGGACATCCATACGAATGGAAGAATAGAACTTTAGAGCACGACCTCCAGTAGTCGTCTCAGGACTACCAAACATAACTCCAACCTTTTCACGAAGCTGATTGATAAATATAACAATACAATTGGACTTACTAATAATTGCAGTTAATTTTCTTAAGGCTTGTGACATTAATCTTGCTTGAAGACCAACGTGGGTATCACCCATATCTCCATCTATTTCTGCCTTTGGTACCAAAGCTGCTACTGAATCGACTATAACAATATCAACCGCTCCAGAACGAACCATAGTCTCCGTAATCTCTAATGCCTGTTCACCATTATCAGGCTGTGATATATATAAATTATCAATATCAACACCAATTTTCTTTGCATATGCAGGATCAAGCGCATGTTCTGCATCGATAAATCCAGCGATACCACCAATCTTTTGAACCTCCGCAACCATATGTAAAGCTACTGTAGTCTTACCACTAGATTCTGGACCATACACTTCTACAACTCTACCCTTAGGAATACCTCCTAGTCCCAAGGCAATATCAAGGCTAAGTGAGCCTGTAGGAATTGTTTCAATATTCATATGAGCGGCTGTATCACCCAATTTCATAACAGAACCTTTACCAAATTGTTTCTCAATCTGCGCCAATGCAGACTCTAGTGCTCTTGTTTTATCTTCCCTTGACATAATCATTCTCCTTTATAACGAACTAATGTTCTTATTAATATAATAACTTAAAAAACTTTGTTTGTCAATACAAAATCGACCAGTAAAATACAAATGAAGCGACCCCTATGTTGTAAAAAGTTGGCTTAAATTATTCCTCATACCTAAGTGTAAATTTATTAAATTATAAATTCTATGAATTGTAATTCTTTAAGATATAGCACAACAAATTACAACTAGACTTTAAATATTAAGCCAGCAGCCCCCCTTAAAACATTTTTATTTTTTATGAATTAGGAATATGTGTTCAAACCGAAGATGTAAGAAACACAGAAATAAGATTAAATCATAGATATGGAAACTTAGATTGCTTGTAACATTTATTATAAATGATTTATTCAAATATGTAAACCTAAAATTAGCATTTTTTATAGGCAGGCTGTAACTATTCATCCTCAATTATTTAATACACTAAATAGGTACTTTTTAGTGACGCATAAATCATCAACACACCAAATTGAGACTCTATAATAACGCATAGCATAAAAATTACCGGATATACAATCTTTCGTATCCGGTAATTTACAAACTTATTATTTACACCTTTTAACTATATGTATTCTTAGGCTGGACAATCTGCGGATTATATCCCTTATCTTTTAATGCCTTTACAATACTCTCCTTGTGATCATGACCAAAAGCTTCCATAGTAATAGTAAGCTCCACTGCACTATTTCTATTAATACTTACAAACTGATTATGATCTAATCGAATTACATTACCTTGGCTTGCAGCAATGATATTCGCTACATTTACTAATTCACCCGGTCTATCTGGAAGCAATACAGAAATGGTAAATATTCTTCCTCTTTGAATTAAACCATGTTGTACAATTGAAGAAACAGTAATAACATCCATATTTCCGCCACTTAAAATAGACACTACCTTTTTATTTTTACATCCCAAGTGTTTTAGGGCTGCAACTGTTAAAAGACCAGAATTTTCAACAACCATTTTATGATTTTCCATCATATCTAAGAAGTTTACAATCAATTCACGATCATCAATTGCAATGATGTCATCAATGTTTTTTTGGACATAAGAGAAAATATTAGATCCTGGTGTTTTGACTGCAGTGCCATCAGCAATGGTTTCTATCGTTGGTAATGTTACAACATGACCAGCTTTAATAGATTCCTGCATACAATTAGCACCCAATGGCTCTACACCAATTACTTTAATGTTAGGGTTTAATAACTTGGCTAAAGTTGAAACACCAGCAGCTAACCCTCCACCGCCAATAGGAACTAAAATAATATCTACCGTAGGAAGTTCTTGAAATATTTCCATTGCAATGGTACCTTGTCCTGTAGCTACCACCTCATCATCAAAAGGATGAATAAAGGTATACCCTTTTTCTTTCGCTAATTTTAGCGCGTATTGACAGGCATCGTCGTAAACATCTCCATGGAGAATTACTTCTGCTCCATAACTTTTTGTTCTGTTTACCTTAATGAGAGGCGTGGTAGTAGGCATTACAATGATCGCTTTTGCATTATATAATTTAGATGCATAAGCCACACCCTGGGCATGATTTCCAGCTGATGCTGTAACCAGACCTTTATTTCTCTCTTCTTTTGTAAGAGTGCTTATTTTGTAATAAGCACCCCTAACTTTATAGGCACCAGTAAATTGCATATTTTCAGGTTTTAAATAAACCTTATTTCCAGTAGTCTCAGAAAAATAATCACTGTAGATTAACTTCGTTCTTAAGGTTACTTTTTTGACGAGTTCCGCTGCTTCTTCAAATTTATCCAATGTCATCATATGATATCTCCTTTAGTTAAAAAGCGCATTTACAAAATCTTTTGCATCAAATTTCTGTAAATCATCAATATGTTCCCCGATTCCGATGTATTTCACCGGAATTCCAAGTTCTGCCTGAATTGCAATGGCAATACCACCCTTTGCAGTTCCATCTAATTTCGTAAGAATAATCCCTGTAATTTCTGCTACCTCGTTAAATTGCTTCGCTTGCGCCAAAGCATTCTGACCAGTTGTACCATCAAGTACTACCAAAGTTTCCCTATACGCATCTGGGTATTCTCTGGTAATAACCCTATCTATCTTTTTTAACTCCTCCATAAGATTCTTCTTATTGTGAAGTCTACCAGCTGTATCACAGATTAACACATCTGTATTTCTAGCTTTTGCCGCAGTCACAGCATCGTAGATAACTGCAGCAGGATCGGAACCTTCTTGTTGAGAAATAATTTCTACTCCAGCACGATTAGACCATTCTGTTAATTGTTCGATGGCTGCAGCACGAAAGGTATCCGCAGCAGCAACCATAACCTTTTTACCACTTTCTTTTAATTGTCCCGCCAGCTTCCCTACTGAAGTCGTCTTTCCAACCCCATTGACACCAATTAAAAGTACAATGGATTTACGGTTCTCAAATTCGTATGCTGTTTCTCCAACTTTCATTTGATCCATTATACTTTGAATCAACAGCTCTTTGCACTCTTTTGGCTCTTTAATCTTATTTTCTTTTACTTTCACTTTTAAATCATTTATAATAGCTACGGTGGTATTAATGCCCAAATCCGCCATAATAAGAATTTCTTCTAGCTCTTCATAAAACTCATCATCAATACTTGAAAATCCATTAAATATAGATTCAATTCCAGATACTATATTATTTCTAGTTTTAGACAAACCGGCAACTAATTTACTAAAAAAGCCTTTCTTTTCTCCCATATTACACCTTACTTTCCTAAATCATTTTCAATTAAATTAACAGAAACCAACGTTGATACACCTTTTTCTTGCATGGTAATACCGTATAGAACATCTGCAGCATTCATTGTACCTCTTCTGTGGGTAATAATAATGAATTGAGTGTGTTTCGTTAATTTATGTAAATACTTTGCAAATCTCTTCACATTGGCATCATCAAGGGCAGCCTCAATTTCATCCAAGAGACAAAATGGAGATGGTTTTAAATTTTGTATCGCAAATAACAAGGAAATCGCTGTTAAAGCCTTCTCTCCACCGGATAACTGCATCATGTTCTGCAGTTTTTTTCCTGGTGGTTGTGAAGTAATCACAATACCTGCCTCAAGTACATCCTCCTCCTGGGTCAATTCAAGAGTTGCTTTACCACCACCAAATAGTTCTTTAAATACCAAGTCAAATTGTTCCCTAATTTCTTTAAACTTAAGATTAAATTGACTTCTCATTTCTTCATCTAGTTCTGTAATGATTGCAATCAAAGCATCTTCTGCTCTTTCTAAGTCATCTCTTTGGGTCTTTAAGAAGATATATCTTTCGGATAAATTTTTAAAGTCTTCAATTGCATTGATATTGACATCCCCTAAAGCTTTTATCGTATTTTTTACATTTCCAATTTTTTTCTTAACAGAGGAAGCATCCTCTTCTAACTCCCACTTATACTCTAGGGCATTATGGTAAGTTAGTTCATATTCTTCCCACATATAATTGATTCTTTCATCAATTTGCTCCGTTAATTTTTCCAACTGGCTACTAAGCCTAAAGCTTTCTTTATCTAAATTAGTGATTTCAACTGAAAGAGTCTCTCTTTTACTAAAGAAATTTTTATGTTCTTTTAAAAGTTCATCCTTCTTAAAGGTTTCCTTCGTAATTGACTCTTCCAAGAAAGTAATGTCTGTTTGAAGGATTTCTATGCTTTTGAAAGTAGTTTCAATTTGTTCTTCTTTAAAATGCACAGCATTCAAGGATTCAGTAATATCTTTAGAGAGGCTATTTTCTTCTTCATAAAGCTTCTCCATCTCCTTCTTGACCCTTTTAATATTCTCAAGTATATTCTGATTTCTTTGTTCTAAAGCAGAGAAATCAATCCTAATAGCAGCATCTTTTTCAACATACATTTGCTCTTGTTCTTTATGTTTCTCTAGTAGCTTTGATTTTTCATCAATCATTATTTCATTATCATTACTCTTTTGTAAATTCGCAGATAGCTCTGCCTCTAATGAAGTAAGATTACTACTTAATTCTATGCTTTGTTTCTCAATTTCTTTTATCTCATTTGTAATTTCTTCGTAAATGATAATACCATCTTGCTTTTGCTTTAATAGTTGATTTAATTTCATTTTTATGGTGTTTTGACTAATATATGCTTCTTGTAAGAGTTTTTTCTCATTTTCAAGGAATGACATCTTAGCCATTCTTGCTTCTTTCATTAACACCTTACCTTCATTTAATTTAGCAATTTCCTTTTGAAGGTTTAAAATTAGACTTTCCAGTTCTTCTATTTCTCTTCTTCGGCCTAACAGATTACTTGCATTTTTATATGCTCCACCTGAAAGAGAACCTCCTGAACTTAATAACTCGCCCTCTAAAGTAATAATACGAAGAGAATAATTAAACTTTCTAGCCAACTTAAGGGCATTGTCTATATGATCTACTACAAGGCTTCTACCTAAAAGATTGGTCACCAATCCAGCAAATCTATCTTCTGTCTTAACAAGCTTACTTGCCACCCCAAGTACTCCTGGTTCAGATAAATATTTATCATAAGACATGACATCTTTGCCTGTAACACTTGTTAATGGTAAAAAAGTTGCTCTACCAAACTTGCCTTGCTTTAGATACTGTATCAACGCTTTTGCTGTTTCTTCATTATCTGTTACAATGTTTTGTATGCTACCACCTAGCGCAGTTTCAATTGCTATTTCATACTTAGATTCCACTTTAATAATGTCAGCTACAACACCAATAACCCCTGTGATATCTTTTTTTTCCATGACTTTTTTTATGCTGTTACCATATCCCTCATATCGTTCCGTTAAATTTCTTAAGGATTCAAGTCTGGATTCTTCTCTATGAAACTCCTGCATTTTTCTAGAGGTTTGTATTTCATTTACTTCCATCTCTTTTGACAATTCAGCTATCTTAGTCTCAACCTCTAGGTTTGACTGTGTAGATAGATTGATTGTCCCCTCTATCTCTTCAAGAGATACCCTTTGCTCTTCTATCTCTAAGTCCAAAACAGCTTCTTCGCTTTTATTACGTAGAATCTTTTGGTTTAACTCAACTTTCTTTAAGTTGTTTTGCTCTAGTATGGTTTCATATCTTTGTATATTACCTTTTAAAGTTGAATTGCTACTTAGAGCTTCAAATATATCACCATTAAGCGCCTCGATCTCCTTCGTAATTCCACGTATGTTTGTACGCAGTTCTTCTAGATTGCTTGATACTTCTATTTGCTTTTCATCCAGATGATTAAATCTAGTATTTAACTCCTCTTTATCTTGAACAAACTTTTTTAATTCCTCATTTCGTTCAGAAAGTTCCCTCTCAATATTTCCTTTTCTAGATGTAATATGAACTTCGTTTTGTTTTAGGGATACTATCTGTTCCTTTAAAACTTTTACGGAGCCTTCCATCTTTTCTTTGTCTAGCTTAAACTGGTTTACGATATTTTTATTGGATTCTAACTCTATATTTTGTTCTTCAATTTGGAGTTCAACTTTATCAAACTCCTCTTTGATTTTTGCAAACTGTGTACTGGCCCCTTGCAAGGTCTCATTGACTGATTTTAAATTTTCTTCTGTTCGTTGTTTATTCTCTTTAAGGGTATTGTTTTCCATAAGAAATAAATTTACATCAAGAATTCTAAGCTCATCTCTAAGCTTTAAATATTCCTTGGCAATTCCTGATTGCGCCTCTAAAGGCCCAATCTGCAACTCTATTTCTGATAATATATCATTAACACGGCTTAAGTTTAGCTTTTCTTGTTCTAAATTATGAAGGGCAGTTTGTTTTCTCTTTTTAAATTTCATGATACCAGCTGCTTCATCGAACAACTCTCTTCGATCCTCTGGTTTTCCACTTAAAATCTTATCAATTTGGCCTTGTCCGATAATAGAGTAACCTTCTTTACCAATACCAGTATCCATGAATAATTCTTGTACATCTCTTAATCTGCAATTGTTTCCATTCATCAGATACTCACTTTCACCAGATCGGTAAACACGTCTAGCAACCGTAACTTCCTCATAATCCACCGGTAATTTATGATCTTCATTGCTTATGGTTATAGCTACATATGCATATCCCATAGGCTTTTTCATTTCGGTTCCAGAGAATATAACATCCTCCATTTTAGCCCCTCTTAATTGCTTTGCACTTTGCTCTCCAAGAACCCAACGAACAGCATCGGCAACATTACTCTTACCGCTGCCATTAGGACCTACAATTCCAGTTATACCATCTTCAAAAACGAAATTTATTTTGTTGGCAAATGATTTAAAGCCATGAACTTCAATATTCTTAAGATACATACTTCCCCCGTCATTACCCCTTCTTAATACTTCCATTTGGCACAATTATTTTTTTCTTATTCATTTTCATGATTGATTGATATGCTGCTTCTTGCTCTGCTGCCTTTTTTGTCTTTCCCATACCCTTGCCTAGCTCAATATCTTTAACCAATGCAACTACTGTAAATTGCTTGTTATGATCTGGACCTTCTTCCTTAACCAGCTCATAAGACAGCTGTTCCTTGTACTCGCTTTGCACGATTTCTTGCAAGATAGTCTTGCTATCAAAAAAGAGTTTCTTATTCTCTACTTCCTCAAGAATATATTTGCAGATAAACTCTTTTGCATTAGTAAAACCACCATCTAAATATATTGCACCAATCAAAGCTTCCATAGCATCTGATAAAATAGATAAACGCTCTCTTCCTCCCGTTGCCGCTTCTCCCTTACCAAGAAGTAAAAAAGGTCCAACATTTATATCCGTGGCACAGGATGCTAAAGTCTGTTCACAAACCAGTCTTGCTCTTAATTTCGTCAAATCCCCTTCAGGCATCTTACCATTGTTTGTAAATAAGTATTCACTGGTTACTAGTTCTAAGACCGCATCTCCCAAAAATTCCAATCTTTCATTATTATCTAGCTTATTCAAACGTTTCTCATTGGCATAAGAGCTATGGGTCAGTGCGTGTTTTAGAATTTTTCTATCTCTAAACCTATATTCAATTATTTCTTCAAAGTTTCTTAGTTTTTCTAAAATTAGTTCCTCTGAACGATTCATGTAACCCTCCTTCTTTCTTTTTCGAATTAGTGCGGAAAAGCATAGTAGCATAAATATATGAAAAACCCCTCTCCCCAGAGGTAAGCCTATAGGAAAAGGGTAAAGCCCTGAACGTGCTTAAAATTACTTAATTATTTAATGCATTCTTTATTTGCTCAACTGCATCGCTAACTGTTACAATATTTTCAGCTTCTTCATTAGCAATTTCAATATCGAATTCTTCTTCTATACCCATAATAATCTGGAAGATATCTAAGGAGTCTGCACCTAAATCATCTACAAACGTGGTCTCCATTGCTATCTCTTCTTCTTCCACATTAAGTACTTCACTAATAATTTTTTGTAATTTTTCAAATTCCATAATTTTACCCTTTCTTAACTTAAATTATTCTTCTTCTAAAAGATTTCTTCTGATTTTATCATTTATTTTTTGTTCTGTAAATGCAATACATTGAATAATTGAATTTTTCACTTCAATACTCTTAGCATTACCATGGGTTTTAACAACCAATCCATTCAGACCAAGCATTGGTGCACCTCCATATTCGGAGGCATCAAAGGATTTTAAAGTTTTCTTAAGAGCAGGTTTACATAGTAAAGCTCCTATTTTACTTCTAGTTGTACTTTTTAGACCAGCTTTAATTTTTCCTATTAAAGCACCGCCTAAACCTTCATACAGCTTTAAAATGACATTCCCTACAAAGGCTTCGCAAACAATAACGTCAGCACCACCATTTGGGATTTCCCTTGCTTCAATACTTCCAATAAAGTTAATATCGTTACAATTTTTTAGCAAAGGATAGGTTTCTTTTACTAGCATGTTGCCCTTTTCTTCTTCAACACCAACATTGACAATTGCTACTCTTGGATTCTTAATTCCTATGACATTTTCCATATAAACAGAACCCATTCTTGCAAATTGTACAAGATGTGATGGTCTAGCATCAACATTGGCTCCACAATCAATTAGTAAGGATACTCCCTTTGTAGTTGGTAATAAGGGTGCTAAAGGCGGTCTTTCTATTCCCTTAATCCTTCCTACTATAAATTGTCCTCCAACTAAGACTGCACCTGTACTACCAGCAGATACAAATGCATCAGCTTCTTCATTCTTCACCAAATTCATAGCAACAACAATGGAAGATTCTTTCTTTCTTCGTATTGCCATAACTGGTGCTTCATCATTGGAAATTGTATCTTCTGCATGTATAACAGTTAATCGTTCTTTGTCATAAGTATATTTACTTAAGTCAGAATTTAAAACCTCTTCTTTACCTACAAGTAATACTTTTATGTCATTTCTTTCGTTAACTGCCTCCACTGCACCTTTAATAATTTCGAATGGGGCATTATCCCCACCCATGGCATCTACAGCAACTCGTGTCAATTCTTTCATTGCCAGCTCCCATCTGTGCTTATTTCACTTATCCAAGAGAAGTGTTAATCGCACTAACTTATACAAAATACATGCAACGCCAATATGCCATATACTAAAAATGCTTTGTATGAAACAAGAAACCTTTTATGTAACATAATTTGCATTAACATAAACTATTTTGTATTTATACTGCATATTTTAAAGACCTAAGTCTTTCCTGTCAGTATCTATACACAATATACTAGATATCATTTAAAAAATCAACAATAAATTATCAAAAAAATAAGTGATATTCCAAAGCTTATAAGAGTCTGCTAAAGTTTTGCCTATATTAACCATTAACAACTCTTATATTTGGAATAACACTTACATAAATTATCTACTTCTTACATTTTTTTATAAAAAAATGATTTATAGGTGGCAAAAGAAAGATTTTGTGGCTGTATGATCTGTTCTGTGCTTCCCACAAATAATATACCATCCTTTTTTAGGGAAGCATTAAACTTCTTATAAATACTATCCTTCGCCTCTTCCGTAAAATAAATAAGTACATTTCTACAAATAATTAAATCACATTGACTTGGATATTCATCTTTTAATAAATTATGTGGTCTAAATTCTACCTGGGACTTAATCGTATCTGAAATTTGGTAAGTTGTGCTATTGATCGCTTTAAAATACTTTGTAATAAATTCCTCTGGTAACCCCTTTAAACTTTTTACATTATATAGCCCAAGTTTGGCCTTTTCTAAAATTTGCTTATCAATATCTGTAGCAATAACTTTAATCCGATTTAAAGGCATAACTTTAGACAATAACATAACTAAGGAATAAGGTTCATCTCCTGTCGAACATGCAGCGCTCCAGATTTTTAAATTTTTCCCATATTTATCTAATAGATAGGGAAGAACCTCTTTTTCTAAAAGCGCCCATTGCTCAGGATTTCTGTAAAATTCGGAAACATTTATCGTAAGATAATTGATAAATTCTTCAAACATCACAGGACTCTTCTTTAGTGTTTCAACATAGGTGTTATAAGAAGTAATTTTATGTTTGGCAATTAAAGCGTCTATGCGTCGTTTCATCTGACGTTCTTTGTATGAGTTTAAGTCAATTTTAGTCAGTTGATACACAAGGTCTTTAAAAGATTCATAATTATCTGCCAAATTAAGACACCCCTTCTTGGCTCATCTAGGTTTATTTATTCAGCTGTCTCATCATTCGCTTCTACATCTGATGCAGGTGCTTCATTTGATTCATCTAATGCTTTAATACTTAAGCTGATTTTTTTGTCATCATGATTAAAGTCTACTACTCTTGCTGTTACTTCTTGTCCTACTTTTAATACATCAGATGGTTTTTCAACATGTTCTCTAGAAATCTGTGATACATGTAGTAAAGCATCAACACCTGCTTCTAGTTCTACGAAAGCACCAAAATCAGTCATTCTTGCAACTTTACCAGTTACAACATTGCCTACTGCATAATTTACTTCAGCTCTTAACCAAGGATTATGATCTTCAAATTTTAAGCTAAGTGCAATTTTTTCACCAGATATATCTTTGATTAATACTTTAACAGTTTCTCCAACTTTGAAAACTTTCTTAGGATTTTCAACTCTTCCCCAAGACATTTCAGAAATATGAAGAAGTCCATCAGCGCCACCAAGGTCAATAAATGCACCAAAATCAGTAACATTTTTAACAACGCCTTCAACAGTCATTCCAACAGAAATTCTTTCAAATAATTCTTTTTGCATCGCTTGTTTTTTCGCAACGATTAATTGCTTACGATCACCAATGATTCTTCTCTTCTTAGGGTTAAATTCAGTGATTACAAATTCTACTTCCACACCAGCATATTTTCCTAAATTCTTTTCATATCCATCGGATACTAAGCTTGCTGGTATAAATATTCTGGTTTCATCAACGATTACACTTAATCCACCATCTAATACGGTTGCAACTTTAGCTGTTAATACTTCTTTGTTATTAAAGGCTTCTTCTAATCTCTTACTTCCTTTTTCTGCTGCTAATCTCTTGTAAGTTAAAAGAACTTGTCCTTCTCCATCATTTACCTTGATTACTTTAGCTTGTAAAGTATCTCCTTCTTTAGCAACAGTTGTTAGATCAATACCTGGAGTATTAGTATATTCACTTCTAGTAATGATTCCGTCAGCTTTGTAGCCTATATTTAAGACAATTTCGTCTTCTTTTACACGTATTACAGTGCCCTCTACTACCTCTCCGTTGTGTATTGTTTTTAATGATTCCTCCAATAATTGTTCAAAACTCATTTCTGACATGCGGTATGAACCTCCTTGATAATATTGTTTGGGGTGGATGCCCCTGCTGTAATACCTACGCTACGAAAAGATTTGAGTTCCTCCAAATCCAGGTCTCTAAGTGTCTGTATATAGTAAGTATTTTCACATTCTGTTTTAGATATCTCATATAGTTTTCTGGTATTCGAACTATGCAAATCGCCTATTACAACCATAGCGTCAGAACCCTTGGCAAGTTCCCTTGCTTCTGTTTGACGCTCCTTTGTAGCATTGCATATGGTATTTAAAACAATTATATCATAACCCTTTTTTGATATAATTTCAACTATATCTTGAAAATTCTTGTAATTAATTGTCGTCTGTGCAACAATGCAAACGCTTCTATCCTTAGATAAATCAAATTCGTCTGCTTGGTCAGTTTTTTCAATGACGGTGTAATTGTCCACACACCAGCCTTTAATCCCCTCAACTTCCGGGTGTTTGTCATTCCCAACAATTACAATATGTCTTCCAAGTTCGGATTGTTCCTGTACGATTCTATGGATCTTTAGGACAAAAGGACATGTAGCATCTACAATTTTTAGTCCATGTTCATTTAAAATATCATATACTGATTTAGGAACACCATGCGAGCGTATAACTATTGTACCCTCCTTGATGGATTTTAATTCTTCTATTTCCTTGATCAGTGAAACACCCTTTGTCTGTAAATCCTTAGAAACTTCATCATTATGAATAATGGGACCGTAAGTATATACTTTCCCACCTTGATCAATTTCCTCATACACTGCGTCAACAGCACGTTTTACTCCAAAGCAAAAACCTGCTGATTTCGCAAGTACTATTTTTTCCATATCTTATCCCTTTTACAACTACGAAGTAGTAAAATTGCCGTTATTTTAATGAAAGTTATGCGACGGCACCCTTTCTTATTATTTTTTCATCTATACATGATACAATTACAATAGCAAACTATAGTAACATTAAAGAATTTATCAACCTAGGCTTTTAAACATTTATCCTTAAAAAGATATAGAATTTTATCTGTAACCTCATCGATAGTCATATTAGAAGAATCAATTAGTAATGCATCCTCTGCTTGCTTTAGTGGTGAGACTTCTCGGTTCATATCTTGATAGTCTCTGTCTATAATATCCTTCTCTATTTCAGTTATATCACAAATTACACCCTTTTGGGTTAGTTCTTTATATCTGCGAGCCGCTCTGTCAGAAGTTCCAGCTGTTAAATAAATTTTTAAATCTGCATAAGGCAGTACGACTGTACCAATGTCTCTACCATCCATTATTACATTAGATGATCTTGCCATGTCTTTTTGAAGCTCAACCATTTTACTTCTAACATATGCATTCTTAGCTACTGTGGATGCTATTTTACCAACTTCTTCTGTACGGATTAGTTCAGATACATTATCTCCATTTAAAAAAACCTGTTGCTTTCCTTCTAGGTATGCAATTGTAACAGCAACTGTTTTACATGCCTCTAATATTCCTGCATCATCTGTAGGATCGATTCCTTTTTGAATTGTATATAAACCAAATGCCCTGTACATAGCCCCTGTATCTATATAAATATATTCTAATGCACTTGCAACCTTTTTCGCAATGGTACTCTTACCTGCACCAGCAGGGCCATCTATAGCAATGTTATAATTTTTTTTCATCTGTTAACCAAACCTTTTATTTATTTGAGTTACCTATATTTATTGAACGTCTGAATAATTTCACTTGTATTCATTATACCGAATTGCCCGCAACATAACCTGTGGACCAAGCAATTTGTAGGTTATAGCCTCCAGTTAAAGCATCTAGATCTAAGACTTCCCCTGCAAAAAACACATTAGTAGCAAACTTTGACTCCATTGTAGAAGGGTTAATATCTTTGACCTTAACACCACCTTTGGTAATAACAGCTTCATTATAATCTCTTAATCTAGAAATCTGAAGTGGCATACCTTTTAGTAATTCTACCAATCGAAGACGTTCTTCTTTTGTTATTAAATTCACTTTTTTTTCAGGGTCAATTTTGCTTAATGATATTATAACTTGAATCAGCTTTCGTGGCAATAGTTGATCTAATGCATTCTTATATTGTTTATTGCTAAATTCTTCAAAATCCCTTAATATTCTAGCGTCTAACTGTTCCTTAGACAAGGCAGGCTTTAAATCAATCTTTAATTCCAAATCTTTATTCTCCATATATGGAATACAATAACTACTAGCACTTAAAATGACAGGACCACTTATACCAAAATGTGTAAATAACATTTCACCAAAATCAGAATAAATTACTTTATTTTTTGAAGTAATGGTGATCTGAATATTTTTTAGGGCCAACCCCTGTAATTCTTTGACCAAACCAATTTCTTCAATATTCATAGGTACAAGAGATGGATATAATTTGGTAACAGTATGTCCCATTTTCTTGGCAAAGCTATACCCATCACCGGTTGAGCCTGTAGAGGGATAAGATAAGCCACCTGTTGCTATAATCAGTTTGTCACCATATAAAGCCTTTTCTTCACCTTTTATTGTAACACCCTTAAAGTTATTGTCTAACAACAAGACATCTGTTACTTCACTTTGGTACCTGATATCTACATGAAGTCGTTTTAATTCTTTTAGCATAGCACCGATTACATCTGAGGATTTATCAGATTCAGGAAACACTCTGTTTCCTCGTTCAATTTTTGTTTTAAGTCCTAGTTCTTCAAACAAATCTATTACATCGAAATTGTTAAACGTGTAAAAAGGACCATATAAAAATTTAGGATTAGACATAACATGGGCAAATAAATCTTCCATATCCCCTGCATTGGTTATATTGCATCTACCCTTTCCAGTAATATAGAGCTTTTTACCTAATTTGTCATTTCTTTCCAATAAAATAACTTCATTTCCATTTCTTGCTGCATAAATAGCAGCAATCATTCCGGCAGCACCACCACCGATTACTATAACTTTAGACTTATCCATTCTTCTCTCCTATTAACTAGGCCATATATTAACAATAAAAATTTATACATCATACTTTTATATATGGTACTTGTTTTATATGGTACTTGCATTACATTAATTTATACCATCTCTATTTATTTATTTCAAGATGTTTTATACAGTAAGTCAAACTTCGCAGTTAATAATCTACAATTCAATAACAAACGAAAGAATCCTAGTACATTACGTTCTAGAATTCCTTCAGTATATTATATATATCATTTCATTCATATCGTTAACAAATCCAATTTCATAACATTTTCATAATTTAACTGTTGTCCTATGGAACGCCTTCTATTTCATCTTTGTTCCATCCAAATAAACATCATTTAGTCCAAATTTATATTGTTTACTTGTATATGCTTCTCCATTTATTTTAAATATAACCTTTGGATATTCCTCTACAAAATTATCCACTAAACTTTGAGCAATCACATCTAATATAGCTGTCTCAATTATATTGTCATTGGAAATTACTGATAAATAATCTTTATTAAAATTCACAATCACAGCATCTTCTTGGGTGGTTACCTCATCTACTTCAACGTTTAGCATCCCATCTGCTAGGGAATCTAGCACTAAGTTAACAATTAATTCTGGTGTTATTTCTGTGTCCTGACTTACAAGGGCAACTCTTGATTCAACTTCTTTTGTGTTCTCATTTAAAGTATAGATTAAAAGTTCAATTGTTGCAGAAAGCTCAATAGCAGGTGTAACTACCTCTTTATTTATAATTTCATCTTCTATAGGGTTTGGGGTAGTCAGATTCTGCTCTGCTATCTCATTATCGCTATTTTTATTTTGTACATTCCCTGAACAAGCGGTGGTCATTACTAACATACTAAAAACTAAAATAAAAGAAATTTTTTTAATCATTTTATTTTCCATTCCATTCACTCCAATACGTTGCCAAGAAACAGTGTTAGAAATACTATTAATACTTTTATATAATATTTCTTATCTATGTCAATTTTATGTTAAAATGTTGGTATTTTCGTGGTTATTCTGTAAATTCTAAAATTGACCTTCTCAGCAAATCCAATGCATGGATTACTGTATTCTCTCTTATTTTCTCTCTGGAGCCATTAAAATAGTACTCTTTTACCATAACTTTATCATATATTGCGCAAGCAATATATACAAGTCCCACTGGTTTTTCTAAAGTTCCACCATGGGGGCCTGCAATACCAGTTACTGCAATTGACACATCACTATGTAGATATTCTCTTGCACCAATTGCCATCTCTCTTGCAGTTTCAAAACTCACTGCACCATATTTTAGTAAGGTATCATGATTAACATATAGATATTTTTCTTTGGCTTCATTAGAGTAAGTAATCACACCTTCACTAAAAACGAGTGAAGCACCTGATACATTTACAATTCTTCCAGCTATTAGTCCACCTGTACAAGATTCTGCTGTTGATAAGGTAAGATTATGATTATTCAGTAAATTTACAACTACTTCCTCCAGTTTCTCAGATTCCATTGTTGTATAAATATCCTTACCAAACCTGCGCATCAATTCCTCAACCACAGGAGCTGTTAATTCCTCCCCCATTATATCATCTTGTGCATAGGCAGTGACTCTAAGATGAACTTCACCATTTTTTGCATATGGAGCAATGGTAGGATTTGATTGTTTCTCAATTAAATCAGCCACCATTGTTTCTACTTTACTCTCTCCACTTCCAATTATTTTGACCATACGAGAATAGAGAACACCCTCTTGCATACTTTTTAGATAAGGTATCATATCTCTCTCAAACATTGGAATTGCTTCATTTGGTGGCCCAGGTAATAATAAGATGCTTTTATCTTCTTGGTTCTTTATAATATAGCCTGGAGCCGTTCCATTATGATTGTCAATGATGATTGCTCCATAAGGCGCCATGGCCTGTTTCAGGTTATTTTCAGTCATATCAGATAGATGTCTTTCTTTAAAATAGTTTAATATTCTATCTTTTGATCTTTGATCCAATACCATAGAAAGTCCTAATATTTCTGCAACTACTTCTTTTGTTAAATCATCTTTTGTAGGTCCAAGGCCACCAGTTATAATTACAATATCTGACCGTTCTAGCGCTGTCTTTATTGTACTCTTCATTCGACCTTCATTATCACCTACGCTAACTTGAAAGTAATTAGTGATACCAAGCCCTGCACATTTTTCTGCAAGGTAACTGGCATTGGTATTCACAATATTTCCAAGTAGGATTTCTGTTCCAACACTTATTAATTCAGCTATCATAATATAACCTGTTCCCTTCATTTTTGTAATCAACTCAAACTTCGTTGTTGTAATTCTTTTATATAATAGACAAATGCAGCCATAATACAATATAGCTTGGCAAGAGCAAATAACAAATTCCCTAATATACAATTGCAAATGATCCGTTGTATATTAGAGAATTGTATAATAAAGAATTGTATATTACTTACTCTGTTTCTCAGATAAAACATTTTTATTTTTATATAAGTACTCAACCAATGATGCAATGGTTAAAACTAAAGATGCATATATAAATATTTGTTCCAACACATAAAATATCTGATGATCAATGTGAAGAATTAAAAGAATTGACATAATCATCTGCGCAGTTGTCTTAAGTTTTGCTAGGTTGCTCGCTGCAATTACAACACCGTTATCGGAGGCAACAAGACGGAATCCACTGATTATAAATTCTCTTGAAATAATTATAATAATGATCCAAGCAGGAACCAGCTTTAGTTCCACAAAACATATAAGGGCAGCACTTACTAATAGTTTATCTGCAAGCGGATCAGCAAATTTACCAAAATTAGTTACAAGATGATATTTTCTCGCTAGATAACCATCTAATGCATCTGTAAGACAGGCAATAATAAAAATTGCAGCTGCAATATAATTGGCTTGAGGAATTCCTGGAACTAAAAATACTACTAAAAAAATGGGTATCATAAAAACCCTTGCTATTGTAATTTTATTTGGCAGATTCATAAGACTCCTTCTCCTTTAACGACAGACTCTACATCTGCCGAGTTTTTTATTCATATACTATCTCGCCTATTAAATCATATTCCTTAGCATCCGTTACCATAACCTGAACAAATTCTCCAGACATAATTTCGCCTCTTACTTTAACAAAAATATATCCATCAACATTTGGAGCGTCCATATAAGTTCTTCCTATATAAACATTATCCATAGAAGTTAAAGCATCTTTGTCTTCTTCTGGGAGTTTACCCTCTATGATTACTTTAAGAGTCTTTCCAATCATGTCTTTTGCATGCATAAAAGCTATTTCTTGTTGTAATTCCATGATTTCGCCTTGTCTTCTCTTTTTCACATGTTTATGAATCTGAGGTGTTAGTTTGGCAGCAGGTGTATCTTCTTCTTTAGAATATGTAAATACACCAAGTCGGTCAAATTCCATATCCTTTACAAATTCTAATAGTTCCTCATGGTCTTCATTTGTCTCTCCTGGAAACCCAGTAATCAAAGTAGTTCTAAGAGCAATATCAGGTATATTGGTCTTTAATTTGTTTACAATAGATATTAATTCTTCTTTGCTAGTTCTTCTGCCCATTTTCTTTAAGATGTTATTAGAAGCATGTTGAATTGGCATATCAAGATAGTTACATACTTTTTCTTCTGTCTTGATCACTTCAATTAATTCATCTGTGATTTCCTCAGGATAACAGTAAAGAATCCTTACCCACTCTAAATCTTCAATTTTACAAAGTGCCTGGAGTAATTTAGGAAGTGCCTTATATCCATAAATATCACTACCATATAGAGTAGTTTCCTGGGCTACTAAAATTAATTCTTTTACACCTCCTCTAACTAGACCTTCTGCTTCGCTAATAAGTTTTTCCATAGGTACACTTCTATATTTTCCACGAATGCTTGGAATAATACAATAGGTGCAATGTTTATCACAGCCTTCTGCTATCTTTAGATAAGAATAAAATCCACCCGTTGTATTAATTCTTGCAGTACTTATATTTCCTTCTTCCTCAGGCTTTTTAACCATGACAGACTTTTTGCCTTCTAATACTTCTTCTATCACTGCAACAATTGCGTCACAACCAGAAGTACCAAGAATTGCATCTACTTCCGGAATCTCTTTGGTGATATCTTCTTTGTATCTTTGTGCCATACATCCAGCTACAATAAGACCTTTTAAATTGCCTTCTTTTTTATATTTAGCCATTTCAAGTATTGTGTTAATACTTTCTTCCTTCGCATCATTGATAAAACAACAGGTATTTACTACAATGATATCTGCATTTTCTTCCACGTCAGTAATCTGGTAACCCTTTTCTCTAATAAGACCTAGCATTACCTCACTGTCCACTAAATTTTTATCACAACCTAGTGAAACAAAAAATATATTCATCCTAACCTCCAAAATTTGAACTTACCAAATGTCAGCCTATTATGCCTACATTCGTTCATTCATTTGTTCTTTCACTATTAATTTGCTAATTAATAGTTCATTAAATGTTATCATTAATTAAGTCATTATTTAGTTCATTCAATGCTACCTTTAATCTGCACATTCATATATCCACATTTTAATTTTGTTAAATGACTTTGTTACCTATGACATTTTAACAGTTTTTAACCAAAAAGGAAACACCTTATTTTAACTATTTAAATCTTATCTTTTTTTAGCTATTTAAATCATCCTAAGAATTTTCTAATCCAATTATAATTGACTTTTACCTAAATTTTGTTATGATTAAATAAATTGTTAATACGATTGTATATTAAATCTTTTGCGAGGGAAAAGGTTGAAATACTTATTTTTCAACCTTTTACTTGTAAGTGTGTAAAATCACACAGATGGGAGATATTATGAAAAAGTTTTCACTCTATTTTATTGGAACCATAATCGTTTCAATATTTGCTTACCTTTATTACTACATGACGCTGCCTGCAATCAACATTCATTCTCCAGGTTTTTGGTGGTTTTTAATCACTATTTTCATTATCATCAGTGCTATTCTTGGTATATCTGCAGGAATCAGTGTTGGCAAAGAGAATAAAATTAAAAAAGATTCCTCCTTCACCTTCGGTCTTTTTAAAGTGTTAGCAAGCTTAACAGCAGCAATTGTACTTTGCTTTATTATAGGAAGTATTGCATCCTCACCTATTGTTAATTCATCAAAATATCAGAAAATGTTAACCATTACTGACAAAAATTTTAAAGAAGATATTAACGAAAGCTCCTATAATGACATTCCTGTTTTAGACAAATCTTCAGCTACATTACTTGGTTCAAGAAAAATGGGTAGTATGATTGAGTATGTGTCTCAGTTTGAAGTGGCAGATAATTATACCCAGATAAATTACCAGGGTGTTCCCACTAGAGTTTCTCCCCTTCGCTATGGTAGCTTCTTTAAATGGCTCACCAACAAAAGTGACGGTGTTCCGGCTTTCATGAAAATAAACATGACCAATCAGAAAGTGGAGCTTGTGAAATTAGACGAAGGTATCAAATATTCTGAATCTGAACATTTCGGCCGCAATATTAATAGATATCTACGTTTTCGCTATCCAACTTATATCTTTGATGAAATTAACTTTGAAATAAACGAAGATGGCATACCTTATTGGATTTGTCCTGTGAAAGATTATACCATTGGTTTATTTGGTGGGCAAACCATTGGAAAGGTTGTCCTAGTCAATGCCATTAACGGTGATCACGAGGTCTATGATGTGGAAGCTGTTCCAAATTGGGTGGATCGTGTATTTTCTGCTGATTTATTAATTGATCTATATGACTACTACGGTACATTAAAGCACGGATATCTAAATTCTATATTTAGTCAAAGAGATGCTCTTCAGACTACAGATGGTTACAATTATGTAGCACTTGAAGATGATGTTTGGGTATATACAGGCGTTACCTCTGTTGGTGGTGATGAGTCTAATGTGGGATTTGTACTTATGAATCAAAGAACCTCAGAAACAAGATACTACTCTATTTCAGGTGCAGAAGAATATTCGGCCATGGCTTCTGCTGAAGGTAAAGTACAACATCTAGGTTACCAGGCAACTTTTCCACTTTTATTAAATATCTCTGGTGAACCTACTTATTTTATAGCTATGAAAGATGCCGCTGGACTAGTAAAATCCTATGCCATGGTAAATATAGCTCAATATCAGATTGTAGCTATAGGAGACAGCATAGCTGCCTGTGAAAAAGAATATAAAAGCTTATTATCTTCTAGCGGAATTTCAGCTGATGATGTATCAGAAAGATTACAAATCACTGGAACCATTGAAAAGATAGCTCAATCTGTTGTTGAGGGCAATTCACATTATTATATTTTATTAGGTAATAGCGATGAAATATTTGATATCTCAGTTGCTGAATTTATCGGCATTATAAAATACGATATCGGAAATACCATTACCTTCACCTATACTATTGGTGAAGAGGCTAATGTTGTAAAAAGTATAGAATAATTTGATCAGATTTAGTAATCAAAGTTTTGTGCAATACTAGAAAATTCTCTAAAATCTCTATATTAGCTATCATGTTCCTCAAATGAATGAAGTTACTTAGAGTTTATAATTACCCTGTCCGTAAAAAATCCGCACTCCCTCTTAGGTAAAGGGAGTACGGATTTTTATTTTATCTAAGTATTGGGTTATGTTTTTTAACTTTCTCCTTAGTTTTCTACCTGGCGGAATATAGTCCCCAACAAAAGATTTTTTAAGAAAATGTTTAATACATTTTCTATCTTTGTCTTGATCTAGGTTTCTTAATCCTAAATCCAAATTCTTTCGTATTCTTAACATTGCTTTGCTATGATCTATTGTAGTAATAAGTTTGCCGTCTTCAAATATAAGTTCGTATAATTTACCATATAAAAAATATGTTAAATCATATTTATTATAATAATGATCAAAATAATCACAACCAATCAGTAACCCACCAGTATAGTTTATTTCTTCAAATATATTCTTATAAAGTACCCTGCCGGGCTCCTTATCAGCTTCTATACTTAGAAATTTTACTTCATTCATAAAAGGCAACATTTCATCAGTGGTAATCATCATATCCTTAAGATAGATTTGGTGTCCATTAATTTCGTAAGTACTACTGCAATCTAGTTCAATACCTTTCGTTACGGACTGACTTATTCCAAATACATCAGGAGTATAAATTTCCTCCTCTACTCCTAATATTTGATAGTCTTTTCCCTCAAATAATACGACATCATTTCGTTTCACTTCATCCTCCCACATTTAGCAACACATTGATGTAGCAATGATATAACCAAACTCATTATAAAGTATCAGAAACACTCCCCACTAGATTCTTCATCAGCATAGCTATAGTCATCGGACCTACTCCGCCTGGTACTGGAGTAATGGCACTAACACACTCTACAACATCATCATAATCAACATCGCCACACAGTTTGTTATTATCCATTCTATGAATACCAACATCAATTATAACAGCTCCTTCTTTGATATATTCTTTATTAATAAATTTAGGTTTTCCAAGGGCTGCAATTAATATATCAGCTCTTTTTGTTACTTCCTTTAAATTAGAAGTTCTAGAATGGCATATAGTAACAGTACCATTTTCTCTAAGAAGTAAGGCTGCCATTGGCTTTCCAACTATATTGCTACGTCCAACCACAACACATTCTTTACCAGCAATCTCAATCTGAGAACGTTTCAGCAATTCGATAATTCCCGCAGGTGTACAAGATACAAACCCTTTTTGACCAATATTTAAAAGTCCGACATTTTGTGGGTGAAAGCCATCCACGTCTTTGTTTGGTGCTATGGATTTGATGATTAAATCTTCATTTATATGCTTTGGCAATGGTAGTTGTACTAAGATTCCATTTACATCTTCTCTATCATTTAATTCACAGATTAATTCTAGCAGTTTATCCTCAGTTGTTTCTGCTGGTAATTCATAGGAGAGAGAACCAATCCCTATGTAATCACAGGCTTTCTTTTTATTTCCAACATAAACGCTAGATGCTGGGTCATTACCCACTAATACCACAGCAAGAGTTACTGATTTCCCTTTTTCTTTTAATTCTTCAACTCTTAATTTTAATTCATCTTTTATTTCACCTGAGATTTGTTTTCCATCTATTATAAGTGACATATCTTTAGCCCTACTTTTCTATAGTTTTATTTATCATCGTTTTTATTTTAATATAAATCGTGTCATATCACAAGTAAAATTTAGGAAGTATAACTTTTCAAATAAATAATGTTTCTGGCTGGATCATAAAAACTCATATTCACCTTACTCATGTAACTTTCACTTTCACTTTATAGTAAAATAGACATATATCATATATTCGTCATATATTCCTGTCTTAATGAAATCTAAAACACTTTTGCCGATTCTGTATTCTCCTGATTCAAGTTCACCATAGAGCCATTTCCAATCTATCTCAAATGAGGTAGCATCCTCTTTTGCGATTTGATACGCAATGGCATTAACCCCATAATCCCCCTCAACTACAATAGGCGCCTCTATCCATACATCATTTTCTATTCTTTCTATGATAAAATCATCTCCGTATTGAAGATCTCCTTTGGGATTTCCATCTGATTGTACAAAATATAACTCTGCACAGGTTCGAGTGAATTTTCCAACATTTATAGAAAGTCCGATTTCTTCCAATTTTGAATCGTCATAGTTCACAATTTCCGTATCACCAATTTCTCCCACCTGCATGCTAACGGTGTTAAGAATCTCCATTACTTGTGTAGTATAATCCTCCCACCCTTCATCTACCTCAAATGTACTTGCAACAATCCCCTGGTTCTTTCCTTTAAATACAATAAAATCCCAATATTCTTGATTATCATAGGTTCCCATATTTGCAGTATCACCAGCAATCGTTATTTCTTTCTCTGTAAGTCCCGTACCACATACACCAAAAGATTCCATATATGCAAGTTCAATATATCCCCTTTCTATGTCTTCTGGGTAAAATCGTATTTTACATTCTGAAAATTCTGGAAATGATATACTATCCCAATCTTCTGGGATCTGTATCCCCATTGTGCCTTTCTGTCCTGGTAATATTATCTCTTGGTATTTTGTCAGAACATCCATATCATTTTCTTTATCTTCTAAAATCTCAGATGGATGAATAAAACCATCGATATTCCCATCCTCATCACCTAAAGTATTGTCATAATTACCACATGCAGTTAGACACAAAGTTATAAAAAGAATGGCACCTATTAATTTTATTTTCATGATATCACCTCTCCAATCACTTTCAGTACCTTATACTTGTTGCTATACTTCTAGTAGCGGATCTAACTCCTGTAATTCCCTTTGCATAAGATACACATAAATCTTCTCCCGTATTCCTTTTTCAATCAATTTCTAATTGATTATTCCATCACTTTATCCCTTATTATTTACTTATTTATTGTTTCGCTCATTTAATTGCTTAATCAAAGTGTTTATCCTGTTTATTTTTGTTTCTTCTTTTTTAGCAAGTTCTATGTGTTGTACTTGCTCACGTTTTTCATAATCAGGTCGTACAAGAAATAAGTCTAAAACACCTGCATCTATTAAATAATCTTTTATATAGTTAGGTGTTATAAACTCTCGTTTATTATTATCTTTTTCAATTGTCACATATACGCTTTCTCCAAGCTTTTTACCTACAGCCCGTTTGATAAATTCATTATAAACTAGATAATGTCCATTCTTTGATGGTAGAAGCATATGTTCAAATTTGTGTCCGTCAACTGTAATAGAAACAGGAATTTTTCCTTTCAAACCAAAAGACTCAGTAGGTGAATATGGAAAGTAAAGTACGCTCCATTTTATTTTGCCTTCTAATTGTTTTATTTCAACATTAAATTCATAAAGCATTTTACAGTTCCTCCCGAATTCACATTATTTTACCATCTTATTTCACTTTAGAAATGGGTATACAATTCCTACTTATTCACGCTATGAATCATTCCTTTGATTTCCATCTATGTCAAAGGTCCTTCTCAACGCATATTCTGTAGGGAATATTACTCCTACTAGCGGAATCATTTGTACAAAACATACTATACCACCTATTTTACCAACCATATCTATATCCTTTCCTATAACAAAACACAAAGCAACTATTGTTACAGGTAGTAGTACCAGTCCCCATCTAAACCACAGTTTTCCACAATAATGATGCGCAAACGTCCAAGTACTATTGTTTTTCATCGACATAGATGTTCTATAACCAAAAATAAAATTAATTTTTTGAGGCGTCTTTTTCATAAATAATCGCCCAAAACCAATCATAGTTATGGGAATTAAAAGATCCATAATCAACATAAAAATCCAAAATTCCATATATATTTTCCTCTATATTTTTAGTCTATATTTTCCTACACTATCTTCCCAATAATAACCTGTGCATTAATTCATATTCTCCTCACTCAACTAAGATCCAACGATCTACAAAGGCCTTTTCAACAAACTCACCTTTTTCCATATATTCTCTTAAGGTATCTCTTAAATACTCTTTATTATATTTTACATGCAAGTTATTACTTAAAGATTTATATCCTGATCCTCTCTGCAAGTAGTCCGAAGAAGCCACCGTGTAAAAACGCTCTAAATCTAATTCTTCACCATTGATATGAATGCTCCTTATACATCTTCCATTATGCTTAATAACAGCGTTAGAAACATGTAATCTTCCAACGTATTTTCCACGAGAACCGGGTCCTTTACCATCAGCATAACAAAAATCCGTATCTAAGGAATTTGAAAGTGCTTCTAGTAAGTGCTTACCTTGTATTCTAAACATGGTCGGATTTAAAGGGGATGGGCAAAGTTCAATAATCTTTTTAGAGGATATACCCCCTTTTCTTACGCCTCCATTGATTACACCACTATTAATCAATCCTATATCGCACTTAAGAACCTCCAAAAGTCCATCTGCAAGTAAATTAGTCATTGGATTTTCCACCACCACGTCATGCCATAGATCTTTATCAATGCTATAGAGTGGTATACTTAATTTATTAATTGCCTTTTCCCTATTGTTTCGAACTATATCTAAAACTTCTTTAGATTCTATGCATTGTTTTACCGGAATATTATTACCATCAATTAGCTCTATTCGTTGATTATTTACTTCTACACATAAGACACCTAGATGCTCCCTATAGACACCAGAGGTAAATATGATTTTCTTGTTTATCACTTCTGGCTTGTCCATTAATATATGAAGATGTCCGCCTATAATTATATCGATTCCTTCAATTTTTTCAGCAATTTCCTTATCTCTATTCATTCCTAGATGGGATAAAAATATACATACATCATAATTATTCTTATTTACTTCTATTTCATTTTTAATGGCCTGTAGATCATCTTTATGATTAATTCCCATTAATACATTAAATTCTCCTAAATTAGGCGAAGCTCCGATCACAAGAATTCTTAGACCATTTTTATGCAATATAGTACTTCCTTTAACTTATCCAATGGACCTATTGTTAGTATCACTCATATTGCAGCTAAGTAAGGGGATTTTAGAATTCTTAGACATAAACTTAAGAATATCTAGTCCTTGAAAAGTTTCATTATTCCCAACTGCTAGAGCATCATAGCCTGCATACTCAAGTAGTTCCATAGCAGCCATTCCATCAGTTCCTTGCAATTCAATTCTCTTAAAATCTGCAAAATCACCTGCATCAAGTATGATTGTATTATCATCTCTTAACTCTTTTATTTTCGTTACTACTCTAGAAAAATTCTCAAAACTACTATGTATATCATTGGTATGTAATATATTCAATCTCATATACTTTTCTCCCCATATTAATAAGTGACAAGGTAATCTTCATCATTGTTCGACAAGTTCACAAGAAGTCTGAACTTCCATTTTATGAGTATACATCCGTGACATTTTTGTTTCCCCATCTCCTTGGACCATACATAGAAATTCCCATCCACAGCTTTCGTAAAAAGACGTGTGATCTGTTAATAGATAAAGTGAATCTATTCCCATTTTCATAAAATCTTCACAAACGAATTGCAGCATATCCTTAGCAATTCCTTGATTCCGATAAGCTTTCTCAACATATACTGCACAAATATTAGGTGTTAAATCTTTGCGGTCGTGAAAATCATTTTCGATTACCCCTAAACCAGCAATAATTGTTTCTCCATCCATAATAACATACCATTGTGGAATAGTTGAAATATTCTTAACACATTCCTCCATACTTTCGATATAAGCCTCTTTAGGAATTCCCCATTTATGATGAAACCACTCAGCAGCTTGTTCTATCAGCTCTTTATGCTCATTTATTTTTATGATTTTAAATTTATTCATAAATACCCTTTCCACCGCCAAATTGCGGTAACTTATATAATATTCCCCTTATGCATAGACTACTAGGGACGAGCCTCCCATACCCGTAATGATGTAATTTCTCCAACATCGGTTTAAATCCAAGGGGTATTTATTTCTTCTGGTTTAGATTAGGAATCAATTTAATAACTGTATTACTGTATGTGTCAACAACCCCGTCCCCCTGTCACCCGAAATTATATACTTTTTTGTAAAATTCATATAAAAATTTACCAATTTATTATAGCACATGAAAAAAACACTTGCAATTTATTCCTTTTATAAAACTAATAGTAAACTAATATAACTCATATAGACAAAAAACAGACCATACATAAAAAATGACTTCAACTGTTTTTAAGACAATTGAAGTCATTTTTATTAACATATATAAATATAAATCATTCATTTTTTGTAAGAGTATTACCCATTATTCTGATCTCTATAGTAATTAATCAAACATCCCTTTTCAATAATTTCTCTCTCATCATCTGTAAGTTCTCCAAGAGTCAGTGTAAATTCCTCCATCTCTTTGTTTACTACATATCCTTTGATTTCTGATACTTTATCTAATACAGCATGTTTCACATCTTTGATAAATAGGTAATCCCCATTTTCAAAAGGAAGTTCTTCACTTAAAAGGAAAGGTAACATTCCCCAATTTATAAGGTTGGAGCGGTATCTTTTGGTTGCATATTCCTTAGCTATGTTCGCAAGTCCGCCAAGTACCTTTTGGCAGCTGGCAGCTTGTTCTCTAGCAGATCCATCCCCTGGTTTTACTGCATAGATGACACTTCCTATTTCTATTGCTTTCATGTCTACTGAAAACTTTTCATTGATGGTAGTAAATATTCCTTTTAGTTCTTCATTTTCAGCAAATATATCTCCACCAGAGATTCTAGCCTTTTCTGCCTTTTGAATCCCTTTGGCACGAGGAACATAATCAGGATCTTTTCTTGAAAGTGTAAACTCAGCAAGACCGAGTGGATTCGAACGATAAGAACTTGTCTCCCCTGAAGGAATCAACTCATCTGTTGTTGTAACAGGGTCATGAATAACAGATACTACCTTTAGCAGTAAGTCGTCTGTAAGCCCCTCCATTGCTGGCCAATCTACAATTCCTGGCCCAAATTTAATCTCTGTTTCAGGCATAGGATTATTGGTTCCATCATAAACACGATTATCATATATTTTACCATCAAAGAAATAACTTGGTTTACTATATTCAACCTCATAATTTTCAGCAGAAGTTAAATATCCTTTATTTGCTGCTGTGGCAGCAATAGATTTCGCATCCATTAAGGCAACTGAAGCAATTTGACCATTGGTTACTTTAGAGCCTTCACGATTAGGGAAGTTTCTGGTTGTATGTCTGATACTAAATCCATTATTAGAAGGCACATCCCCTGCACCAAAGCATGGGCCACAAAATGCAGTTCTAATGGTAGCGCCTGCTTGCATAAGGGTTGACACTGCACCATTCTTAACAAGTTCCATAAAAATTGGCTGACTGGCAGGATATACACTTAGAGAGAATTCATCCGCTCCAATGTGTTTTCCAGTTAATATATCCGCGGCATCACAAATATTTTCAAATCCACCACCGGCACAACCAGCTATCACACCTTGGTCTACATAAAGACGATTATTTCTAATCTTATCTTTTAACTGAAAACTAATTTTATTATTGTCAAGACTTATCTTGGCTTTTTTCTCAACTTCGTCTAATATATCATATAAATTTGCATTTACATCATCAATGGAATAAACATTACTTGGATGGAAAGGCATGGCAATCATAGGTTTTACTTTTGACAAGTCCACTTCAATTAATCCATCATAATAAACTGCTTCTGGTAATTGAAGTTCCTTATAATCGTCTGATCTATTATGTATTTCATAGAATTCTTTTACAGCATCATCCGTCACCCAGATTGAGGATAAACAGGTTGTTTCTGTAGTCATAACATCAATACCAATTCTAAAATCTACAGATAAATTCCCAACACCATCACCAAAGAATTCCATTACTTTATTATTCACATAACCATTGCTAAATACTGCTCCAATAATAGCAAGGGCAACGTCTTGCGGACCAACTCCTTTATTTGGAGTACCTGTCAAATGCACACCTACTACTTTAGGCATATTAATGTCATAGGTTCTTGACAATAATTGTTTTACAATTTCAGGTCCGCCTTCCCCTACTGCCATAGTTCCTAATGCTCCATAGCGAGTATGGCTGTCTGAACCTAAAACCATCTTACCACCACTTGCAAGCATTTCCCTTGCAAATTGATGAATAACTGCCTGATGAGGAGGCACATAAATGCCACCATATTTTTTTGCACAGGATAAGCCAAACATGTGATCATCTTCATTAATGGTACCACCAACAGCGCATAAACTATTGTGACAATTTGTTAATACATAAGGTACCGGAAATTGTTCTAATCCACTAGCACGAGCAGTTTGAATAATACCAACAAAAGTAATATCATGAGAAGTAAGTTTATCAAACTTAATCTTTAATTTATTCATATTGTCAGAAGTATTATGCTCTTTTAGGATCCCATAAGCCAAGGTATTCTTACTAGCTTCTTCCTTAGAACAGACAATACCCGTTCTAGCTTTCAGTAATTCTTCTGAAATTGTAGTTTCATCAATAACTTCAGTACCACGTAGAACGTAGGCACCTTGTTCGTAAAGTTTTATCATGAGAAGTCTCCTTTAGTCTAAGTTTTTAGCACTGTAATGAGCTAAATAATTAACCCTTCCTACCATAATATTATTCTTTTGCAAAATAATCAAGGAAAATTTATAAAATGCAGTCAGCCTCAAATTATGTAACTCACAAAAAAGTCCTAGATAAAGTACAAAAGAATTAAGAGGTATCTATATTTAGCTTGGCGAGACCGTCTGACTAGGTTGTATATGTTCGGCTAGAGACTCAGTAGAAAGACAATATATTGTGATAAGGTCCTATGAGGCTCTACAAAGAACATACCGCAGGAAGGTAAGGCCGCCAAATAAATATAGATAACTCTTAATTTATCAGTGCACTAAATAGGGACTTTTTAGTGGCGAATAGTACGATATGGCTGAATAGTTACCTTTCTATAAACTATTGTATATTCCCTCCATATACTCTCTTGCCTGAATTGCATTAGAAGGAACTGTATCTTCTAAGAGCACATGAACATATGGCTTTTGTTTCTTGACATATTCTAGTAATAATTTATGATTAAATTCTCCCAAGCCGCAAGGAACGCTCACTAAATTATTATCTTTAATTACATAATCCTTGGCATGAACAGTTGCTATATTTTTACCTAGAAGTTCAAAGGCTCCTTTGATAATATCCTCATGATTTTTACAGTTATCTGGATTTAATAAATTAATTGGATCAAAGATAACTTGTAGATTAGGTGAGTTAACAGCCTGTAAGACTCTATAAGTTCTATCCAAGTCAGACATAATATGCTTATAAACAGGTTCGATACCAAAAACAACGCCCATCTTCTCAGCATACTCAACAATTACTTTTAGTCTTTCAATTAATACCAGCAAAGCCTCTTCAGAGTGGTTGGCTTCCTCAAAACGATATTCTGCATTAACAGCTCCTGTTTCAGTACCCACTAATCCACAGCCAAGTAAGCTTCCAAATCTAATATGGGCTTTATATTTGTCTAAGATTATAGCTTTATCTTCTATATTAGGAGTTGTAAGATTTAAATAGCAACCAAGTACTGCCACATCTACATTATTTTTTGCAAATACTTCTTTCATATAAAATGCCATTCCAGGTGTATAAGCATCAGCCTCTACATTAAAGTCATGTATCAGTTTAGAGGGTGCTAGCTGGGTGCAAAAAAAACCTTTTTTACTTATGTTTTTTACTACTTCCTCAAAAGGTGCCTTCTCCATATCGTGAGCTCTAATTCCAATTCTCATAGTATTTACCTGCCTAAAACTTATTTCTTTAGGACCTTCCTTTCTGTTTCATGATAATATCAATAAACTAAATGCTGAAATTCATCAAGTAGTTGGATAACTTATTTCGTACAAATTTTAAGTTTTATAAAATAAATTATTTGAAATTAATTATTCTATCCTATATCCTAATAAAAGCCCGCTGCATGATTCAAAGTGTGCAGCAGGCTTTTTTAAATTAAATATAATTATCTTTGTACTCTACCAGAAGCATCTCCGCCTACTAAGCTATCAACATTTGCACGAGATACTAAGTTAAAGTCTCCAGGAATTGTATGTTTTAATGCTGAAGCAGCAACTGCAAATTCAAGTGCATCCTTCATTTCTTTACCATCTACAAGTCCACAAATTAATCCAGCAGCAAAGGAATCACCACCACCAACACGGTCAACGATTCTTACTTCGTATTTTTTAGAATGATAGAATTCTTTACCATCATAGATACATGCAGACCAGCCGTTATCGGAAGCTGAATGGCTTTCTCTTAAGGAGCTGATTACATATTTAAAACCGAATTTATCAATCATCTGTGTAAAGATATCTTTGTAACCTTCAAGTTCTAATTCTCCACTCGTTACATCTGTACCAGTTGGTTTAAATCCTAATACTTTTTCTGCATCTTCTTCGTTTCCAATACATACATCTACATATTGCATTAAGTCGGACATAACAAGCTGTGCTTTTTCACTAGACCATAATTTTTTACGGAAGTTTAAGTCAACAGATACTGTAATGCCTTTTGCTTTTGCAGCGATTAAAGCAGCTTTTGTTAAAGCAGCAGCACCATCACTGATTGCAGGCGTAATTCCTGTAAAATGGAACCAGTCAGCGCCCTCAAAAATAGCGTCAAAATCAAAATCCGCCTCTGTAGCTTCTGCTATAGAGGAATGAGCTCTATCATAAACAACATCAGAAGCACGCATGGAAGCACCAGTTTCTAAATAATAGATTCCAAGTCTTTCTCCACCCTTAGCAACAAAATTACAATTAACATTGTATTTTCTAAGAGAAGCAATTGCACTTTCACCAATTGGGTTATTAGGCACTTTTGATACAAAAAATGCATCGTGTCCATAGTTAGCAAGGGATACTGCTACGTTAGCCTCTCCACCGCCATAGTTTACATCAAAACTGTCTGATTGAATGAATTTTTGAAAACCAGGAGTTGATAATCTTAACATGATCTCTCCCATTGTAATAATCTTAGCCATAACAAATCTCCTTATGATTCTTAATGTAATATTGTATATTAATATAAAAACTAATATCTTTTGATAAAAACTACCCTTATTTAAACATAAAATTTAAAAAATTTCAATATAAATAATTAAAGTAATCTATAACAAACTATAAAGTTTATCCATAATAAACCATTTTGCTTTATATATGTAACTCATACTTCGTAGTTCTTAAACTCTAATATTTCCCGTAATTAAGAATTTATTACTACGAAGTCTGAGTTATTCATCACACTAATAAAACTACTATTATAAAGTAACTCCACCTTTGAAAATTGCCATGTCATGAAGTCCTGCTTCTTCAGATTTTACTTGTTTACCGGAAGCAACCTCTAAAACATATTGGAAAAATTCCTCAGCCAATCCTTTTATATCACCATTTTCTAATATTTTTCCTGCATTAAAATCTATCCAATTGCTCTTCTTTTCTGCAAGTGCTGTATTACTAGAAATCTTAGCTGTAGGAACGGGTGAAGCAAATGGTGTTCCCCTACCAGTTGTAAATAAAACAATGTGGGCACCAGCAGCTGCAAGAGCTGTAGCTGCTACTAAGTCATTGCCGGGAGCACTAAGCAGATTAAGTCCCTTTGTCTTAACAATGTCTCCATATTCTAATACGTCACTAATTGGTGCAGTACCAGATTTTTGAGTACAACCAAGGGATTTATCTTCAAGTGTTGAAATTCCACCTTTTTTATTTCCTGGTGAAGGATTTTCATAAATTGTTTGGTTATGATCTGTAAAATACTGTTTGAAGTCATTGATCATATGAACTGTATCTGTAAATAAATCTTCTGTTTTACAACGATTCATAAGAATTGTTTCAGCACCAAACATCTCAGGAACCTCTGTTAAAATAGTAGACCCACCTTTTGATATAAGAATATCAGAAAAAGCTCCTACCAAAGGATTGGCTGTTATTCCAGAAAATCCATCTGAACCACCACATTTCATACCAATGATTAATTCACTGGCATTAATTTCTTCTCTTTCAAATGTAGAAGCATAAGAAATCAGATCATCTAGTAAAGAATTAGCATGCTCCATTTCATCTTCAACATCCTGGCACTGTAAGAATTTAACTCGGTTATCATCGTACTCACCGATGTGTTTTTTTAATTCTTCTATACTGCTATTTTCACAACCAAGACCTAATACTAGGACACCACCAGCATTGGGATGATTCACAAGATCTGCTAATATCTTTCTGGTATTATCCTGATCATCTCCCATTTGTGAGCATCCATAAGGATGTGGATAAGCAATAACAGCAGAAACATCACCTTTTAACCTAAGATTTGCTTGTTTTTCTAAGGTTTTAGCAATGGAATTCACACAACCTACTGTAGGAATAATCCATACTTCATTACGAATACCAACTTTGCCATTCTTTCTTTTATAACCTTGGAAAAAGGCATCTTCTGTTTTGGTAATCTCTGTATAGGAAGGCTGATAAGAATAATCCAGTATATCTCCTAATGTGGTAACTATATTATGGGTGTGTATCCAGGCTCCTGCTTCCACATCTTCTTTTATAGTTCCAATCGGATATCCGTATTTAGTGATTCTTTCGCCACTTTTAATAGCCACAAGGCTAAATTTTTGTCCTGGTGTTATATCTTCCTTAAGGCTTATGGTTACTCCATCAACTGTAATGTCAGTCCCTTTAGGAATTTCTTTTAGTGCAACTGCAATGTTATCTGTTTCATTAATTTTAATAAATTCTTGCATATAATATCCTTTCCGCGGATTTTATTATGCTGATATATATGATATAAGGAAATTAAGAAATCTTCTCTAATTATCCACTACTTAGAATTCTTAACGCACCTTATATTTTGTAATAACCAGCCAGAAATTTCAACGCAATCTATGGTCTATCCTGATTAAATCCGCTATTCAATATTTTTACTGACTCAAACTTCGCAGTTAAATATCTTTATTATACCTGACAAATTCAGTCAAAACACAATATTTATTATCGTGGCTCAGACTTTTTATAGTTGTAACTATGCTGAATTTATCAAGTAGTAGGACAACTTATTTGCGCGAAATTTGAGTTACTATAGTTATATTACTTACCAGCTATACGAACAACAACTTCTCTCATTCCTGATTCTTCAATTTCTACTAAATAATCTGTTATTAATGTACTTAATCCTTCATATTCATTTAAATCTATTCCCCAGAAAGCTTTATTACCAAGGCAAAGAGTTACTAATTCTTCTTTGGATTTTGATGCATTTTCATCAAAGAATTTAAGCACAAATTCATCATCTAAAATCTTATAGGAATCCTCTCCTCTAGTTCCAGTAAGGGCACCATCTTTTAAATCTTTTCCAGAATAAAAGCTAATCAATGCAGCCAAGGAGAAGGATAAATTCTTAGGTAATTTATTAAATTTTTCAACATATCCTTTAAAACTTGGTAAACATCTGGATTTCCATTTGGAAACGGAGTTAAGAGATATGGATAGTAATGCATGCTTAATATAAGGATTTTCAAATCTTTCCACTACTGAGTCTGCAAAGGAAACTAGTTCATCTTTTGGCAGGCTAAGCGTAGGTATTATTTCATCATGAATTGTACTTTCCATAAATTTCTTCACAGGTTCATCTTGCATGGATTCTAATACATAATCATTACCCGCAAGGTAAGAAGCAAGAACAAAGGAAGTATGAGCTCCATTTAAAATTCTTACTTTTCTTTCACGATAAGGTCTTTGATCATCTGTAAAAATAACAGGTAATCCAGCTTTATCAAGTGGTAATTCTGCTGAAATATCTTTATCACTTTCAATAACCCATAATCCAAATATTTCACCTGTAACTAATAAATCATCTTTATATCCTAAGCTCTCAAAAAGTTCTGGTTCATCTTTTGGATATCCTGTTACAATTCTATCCACTAAAGTACTGCAGAATACACAAGCTTCTTTAATCCAAGCAATAAAATCATCTCCCAAACTCCAAAGAGTAGCAAACTTTAGAACACATTCTTCTAAATTCTTACCGTTATTTTCAATCAACTCACAAGGAATCATAACAAGACCCTTGGTTGTATCCCCTTTGAAGTACGTATATCTTTCAAAGAGTAACTTCGTTAATTTACCTGGAAATGTTTCTGGGGGTGTTGATTCAAATTTATCATTCTCGTTATAAACAATACCAGCTTCCGTTGTATTAGAAACAATAAATCTTAAATCACTTGATATGGCATATTGGCTATATTCTTTATATTCTTCAATGGCACCAACTACTTCTGATATACTTGTAACGATTTTGTTAATTTGTTTTACTTCGCCTTCTTCCTTACCTCTTAAGGATACTGTATAAAAATTATCCTGTTTTCTAAAGGTGTCTAGATTGCCATAAGCGATAGGCTTTACAATTGCAATGTTACCATCAAATACTCCCGCATCGTTTGCTACATCAATCATATAATCCACAAATGCTCTTAAAAAGTTTCCTTCTCCAAATTGTAATACCTTTACTTTACGATCCACTCTCTTAGCAATTTTACTTGATAAATTTTCCATATAAATCTCCTATTCTTAATGTAATTTATAATCTTTGAAAAAAATGTAAGCGTTTACATTTATTTTACTAGGGAATTACACATCTGTCAATTCTTTTATATGTAATTTTAATAATTCTTTATAAAATCCCATTTATATTTAATTTTTTTTAATAAAATAAAAACTTATTATTGCTATTATTTGTACACTATTGTATAATGTAAGAAATATTGAATCTTTTAAAATACTGTAAGCACTTACAAATATGAGGTGATAAATGAATATTTACGATGTATCAGAAAAGGCCGGTGTTTCGATTGCTACGGTTTCAAGAGTTATCAATGGCAACTCCAATGTGAGTGAGAAGACCAAACAAAAAGTACTTGCAGTCATGGACGAAATCGGTTATGTACCCAATGTATTTGCTAGGGGTTTAGGACTTAATACCATGCACACCATTGGTATTATGTGCGCAGATTCCTCCGATATTTTTCTTGCTAATGCAGTCAATTATATTGAACGTGAACTTAGAAAGAATGGATATGACTCTTTTCTATGCTGCACTGGTTATGAGCTTAAGAATAAACAGAACTATTTAACCCTTTTACTCTCTAAGAGAGTGGATGCTATTATATTAATAGGTTCTGGTTTCTTGGAATTTAACAAAAAAGATAATCAATATATCTTTAACGCAGCCAAAGATGTTCCAGTACTGCTTATGAATGGTTATTTAAACAACTATAATATATATTGCACCTTGTGTGATGATTTACAGGCTAGTTATGAAGCCACTAAACTTCTATTATCAGAAGGGCATCAGGCTCCTTTATTTTTATATACAGCCAAGTCCTATTCCAGTCTACAAAAATTAGAAGGATACAAAAAAGCTGTCATAGAAGCTAAGAATGAAGTTTCAGAAGAATACATACAGATTTGCCCTAATACCATTGAGGATGCTAAGAAATTATTATTAAAATTATCTGAAGAAGGCTTGGTCTTTGATAGTGTTATGGCAGCTGAAGATATTCTTGCCATTGGTGCTATTAAGTATGCCAATGAAAAAGAAATATCCATTCCTAATGATTTCAGTATAATTGGATATAATAATTCAATCCTTTCAACATGTTGCGAGCCAGAACTATCTTCTATTGATAATCATGTTGAAGCACTAAGCATTACTTCTATAAACACCTTAATGAGAGTTTTAAGTGGCGAAAAAATGCCAAATAAACATACTATTTCTAATACTTTAGTTTTTAGAAATACCACAAAACAAAAAAATGCATAAATGCAGAATGGAGTTAACAATGAAACAATTTATGGACAAAGATTTTTTATTATCTACAGACACTGCCAAGACACTATATCATGAATATGCAGCTAAAATGCCTATTATTGATTATCACTGCCACATTAATCCAAAGGAAATCGCTGAAGATAAGAAATTTAAGAATATAACCGAGGTATGGCTAGGCGGTGACCATTATAAATGGAGACAAATGCGTTCTAATGGTGTTGATGAAAAGTATATTACAGGAGATGCAAGCGACCGCGATAAATTTAGAGAATGGGCTAAAACCCTAGAGAAGGCAATCGGAAATCCTCTTTATCACTGGAGCCATTTAGAATTACAACGCTATTTTGGGTATTATGGTGTTTTAAATTCTAAGACAGAAGAAGAAGTATGGAATCTTTGTAATGAAAAGTTAAATACGCCTGAATTATCTGTAAGAAATATCATTAAGACATCTAATGTAGACGTAATTTGCACCACTGATGATCCAATTGATACTCTTGAATGGCATAAAGCCATGAAAGAAGATAGTTCCTTAGCTGTTAAGGTTCTTCCAGCTTTTCGTCCTGATAAAGCTATGAATATTGAAAAACCAGACTATATTGATTATTTAAATAAACTTTCTACTGTAAGCAATATAGAAATTACTGACTTCTCTTCTCTTTGCCAGGCACTTTCTAACAGAATCGCTTTCTTTGCTGAAATGGGCTGTAATGTCAGCGACCATGCATTAGAATATGTTATGTATCAACCTGCTACTATCGAAGAGATTGAAGCTATCTTTGCAAAAAGAAAAAATAATGAACCATTACAAGGAATTGAAATTCTTAAGTTCAAAACTGCATTTATGGTTTATGTCGGCAAAGAATATGCTAAAAATGGTTGGATTATGCAATTACATTATGGTACAAAAAGAGATAACAATACCTTAATGTTTCATAAATTAGGTCCTGATACAGGTTTTGACTGTATCAACACATATGGATCCTCTGCAGAACTTGCAGACTTTTTAAACGCTTTAAACAAAACAGATGAGTTACCTAAAACCATCATTTACTCCTTAAATCCTAATGATAATGAAGCAATTGGTACAATCATTGGATGCTTCCAGGATTCTACTTGTAAGGGTAAAGTACAACACGGTTCTGCTTGGTGGTTTAACGATAACAAAACTGGAATGATGGAACAAATGATTTCACTTGCTAACCTAGGTCTTTTATCTAACTTTGTAGGTATGCTTACCGATTCAAGAAGTTTCCTCTCCTATACAAGACATGAATATTTCAGAAGAATATTATGTGAGTTAATAGGTGGTTGGATTGAAAACGGTGAATATCCAAATGACTTAGAAGCAGCTGGACTAATAGTGCAAGATATATCCTATAACAATACCAAAGGATATTTCAATTTTTAATAGAGACAATTTCTAGTCGCCAAACTAAATTAGGCCTTTTAAGATGGGAAGTTCTACATCTTAAAAGACCTTTGTCTTTTTTTATACTACTTTTTTCTGCAAGACTTTTAGTCAATTGAAATTGCACTGGTTGGACAACTATCAGCAGCATTTTGTGCGTCATTTTCTTGTGCACCAGCAATATCTCCAGTAATTGCATGAGCAAGACCATCATCTCCCATGCTATAAACATCTGGACATAGGTTGGTACAAAGCTCACATGAAATGCAAAGATCTGGATCAACTACAGATTTCATATCATTTCCTCCTATTATCAATATTATTTGTATTTTGTGTAAATAAACTGTGTCTTATACATTTATACATGGAATATTTACAATACACACTTTATATTTTAGTAATAAATGGAAACATTGTCAAATGAATATTTATATAGTATTTCTATCAATCAATTATATCTATCAATCATTATATATCTATCATGATGCTAGGATCAAAAGCCTCATCCATATAGTTCATATGCAACTCACCACTTTACAATAGATTGAATTTGCATTTATTACCCGTCCTTATAGAATCACCTCAATTTATTAATAAAAGAAAAATTAAATTCCCTTGTATTCTCCTCCTCTCTATAGTATAATATGCAGTTGAAAATAAATAATGGAGGTACTTATGCGACATCTTATCAGTCCACTTGACTTATCTGTTTCAGAATTAGAAGACATCCTTAATTTAGCGGGAGAAATTATTGTAGATCCCAAAAAATATTATAATGTGTGCCAGGGTAAAAAATTAGCTACCTTGTTTTATGAGCCAAGTACGAGAACCCGATTAAGTTTTGAAGCCGCCATGCTAAATCTTGGTGGCAGTATTTTAGGTTTTTCTTCTTCTGATTCTTCCTCTGCTGCCAAAGGAGAAAGTATTGCCGATACTATTCGTGTCATTTCCAGTTACGCTGATATCTGTGCCATGAGGCATCCAAAAGAGGGCGCCCCCTTAGTTGCTTCTAATTATTCTTCTATTCCTGTGATCAATGCCGGTGATGGCGGTCATAATCATCCAACACAAACCTTAACTGATTTATTAACAATTAAAAATTTAAAGGGTAGATTAGATAATCTAACTGTTGGTTTTTGTGGGGATTTAAAATTTGGAAGGACAGTACATTCTCTTATCAATGCTTTTGTCAGATATGAAAACATTAATTTTGTACTTATTTCACCAGAAGAATTAAAAATTCCTACCTATTTAAGGGAAGAAGTATTAGATCACAACAACATTCCATATGAAGAAGTAAAGGTATTAGAAGATGTTATGCCAAAACTTGATTTACTTTATATGACTAGAGTACAAAAGGAACGCTTCTTCAACGAAGAAGATTATATCCGTTTAAAGGATTCCTTTATACTAGATGCCAAAAAAATGACTTATGCCAAGGAAGATATGTTAGTACTTCACCCCTTGCCAAGAGTGAATGAAATTGCCACAGAAGTAGATGAAGACCCTCGTGCGGTTTACTTTAAACAAGCAGAATACGGAGTATATGTAAGAATGGCATTGATCATGAAATTATTGGAGGTGTAACAACAGTTAAAATAAATTTATAAAAATCTAAAGCAATATGTTGAATAATAGTATGAAAAAGTTATAATTATCACAGAGGTGATAAGAAATAAAGTATTATTCAATAGGTGAGTTTTCAAAGCTGATAGGTAAAGCCCCTCAAACATTAAGAGATTGGCATAGAAAAGGTAGTTTTATATCTAATCATATAACGGACGGTGGAACGAGATATTATTCTGGGGAACAACTCAATCATTTTTTAGGGATAAAAGGCGAAAAAACTAAAAACAGAAAAATTATAGGCTATTGTAGAGTTTCAAGTAATAAACAAAAAGACGACTTAGAAAGACAAGTTGATAATGTTAAGACATATATGATAGCCAAAGGATACTCTTTTGATGTAATAACAGACATTGGAAGTGGAATTAACTATAACAAAAAGGGATTAAATCAATTAATAGACTTAATCACTAATTCAGAAGTTGAAAAAATAGTAGTGTTATACAAAGACAGATTGTTAAGATTTGGCTTTGAGATAATAGAAA
>JBKEAO010000169.1:0-20025 GCA_047972335.1 Anaerocolumna sp.
CCCATCGTTCAATATATTTCATCCTAGATAGCATTGCATAAAAATCTTTTTCCATAGTTTCCTCACCTTTTTTGTATAAATTAATTAACTTCAATTATTTTGCATAGACTAAAAGCTGGAACGAATATTTCTCCCTATGCTCATTCCAGCTTTTATAGTCTCAATCCCTTATTACAGCCTCTTGCAACAATCTCATACCGCTATCACAATCTCACATCATCATTCTCATATCATCATTCTCACATCATCATTCTCACATCATCATTCTCATAGAAGAATTCATATCCAACTCCACATTCGCGCATTCACACAAACTTGCAATCCGACTAGTACTCTCCCGTAACCCTACTACACCGCTGTTTCCCTTTTATCCTCTAACTGCCTCTTAATATAAATACCCGTATAAGAATTCTTATTTTGTGCCACTTCTTCAGGGGTACCCTTTGCAACTACCATACCACCCTTATCACCACCTTCAGGTCCCATATCTATGATGTAATCTGCCGTTTTAATCACCTCTAAGTTGTGTTCTATAACAACTACAGAATTTCCACCTTCTGATAATCTGCGTAATATTTCTATTAGTTTGTGAACATCTGCAAAATGTAGACCAGTTGTAGGTTCATCTAATATATAGATGGTCTTACCAGTACTTCTCTTACTTAGCTCAGTAGCTAGCTTAATTCTTTGGGCCTCACCGCCAGAAAGGGTAGTAGAGGGTTGTCCCAGACGAACGTAGGATAAACCAACATCATAAAGAGATTCTATCTTTCTTCTAATAGAAGGCATGTTTTCAAAGAATTTCATCGCTTCTTCTACAGTCATATCTAATACATCATAAATATTCTTGCCCTTATACCTTACCTCAAGGGTTTCACGATTATATCGTTTGCCACCGCACACTTCACAAGGTACATATACATCTGGTAAAAAGTTCATCTCAATTTTTATGATACCGTCACCACTGCAGGCTTCACATCTACCACCCTTAACGTTAAAGCTAAATCTTCCCTTAGAGTATCCTTTCATTTTCGCATCCCCAGTAGAGGCAAATAAATCTCTGATTTGATCAAATACTCCAGTATAGGTTGCTGGATTTGATCTAGGCGTTCTGCCAATAGGAGACTGGTCTATATTAATCACTTTATCCAGTTTATCAATTCCTAGCAATTCCTCATGTCTTCCTGGAATACATCTAGATCGATTTAAATCTCTGGATAGTCGCTTTTGAAGTATCTCCGTAATTAAGGAGCTCTTACCTGACCCTGAAACTCCTGTAATACAAGTCATAATTCCAAGTGGTATATCAACTGTAACATTCTTAAGATTATGCTCTTTGGCACCTCTTATCGTTAAAAATGCCGTTGGTTCACGTCTTGTATCAGGCACTGGAATCTTAATTCTACCACTTAAATAAGCACCAGTTATGGATTCCTCTACCATCATGATTTCTTTGGCAGTTCCAGCTGCAATCACTTCGCCACCATGCTCTCCGGCACCTGGTCCAATATCTATAATATGGTCAGCGGCAAACATCGTGTCCTCATCATGTTCTACAACGATTAATGTATTGCCAAGATCCTTTAAATTTTTTAATGTTTTTAATAATTTGTCATTATCTCTCTGATGTAAACCGATACTAGGTTCATCTAAAATATAGGCAACACCCACAAGGCCCGATCCAATCTGAGTAGCGAGCCTAATTCTTTGTGCCTCTCCTCCTGATAAAGATCCAGTGGCTCTAGCAAGAGATAAATAGTCAAGTCCAACATCCATTAAAAACCCTACTCTGGCTCTTATTTCCTTTAAGACCAAATCTCCTATCATTAGCTGGGTAGGTGTTAATTCCAAATGATTGACAAAGTGATCTAAATCTCTAATTGAATAATCCGTAACCTCAGATATATTTTTACTTCCCACAGTAACCGCAAGAGATTCCTTCTTAAGTCTTCTTCCTTTACATTCTTTACAAGGTGTTGTGGTCATAAAGGATTCATATTCTTGCTTTGTATATTCAGATGATGTTTCTCTATATCTTCTCTCAACATTTTTAATAAGACCTTCAAATGCAACGTCATATACACCTTCACCACGTTGCCCTTTATAATGTACTTTTACAGATTTACCATCTGTTCCATGCATAATCATAAGTCTGATTTTTTCTGGCAGCTTATTATATGGTGTTTCTAAATCAAATTTAAATTCTTTAGCTAAAGCTTCTAGGGTACACCTAGTATAGCTGGATTTGTCTGTGGCAGACTGCCAACCAAGTACTGCAATGGCCCCTTCTGCTAAACTCAAAGAGCCATCGGGTATAATTAATTCCTCTGCAAATTCCATCTTAATGCCAATACCATGGCATTCAGGGCAGGCACCAAATGGATTGTTAAAGGAAAAGCTTCTAGGTTCAATTTCTTCCACACTAATCCCACAATCAGGGCAGGCAAAATGTTGACTAAAGCTTAATGGCGCACTATTAAATACATCCACTACAAGTAAACCTTCGGAAAGTTTTAGCGCACTTTCTACAGAGTCAGATAATCTCTTCTCAATCCCCTCTTTTATAACCAAACGGTCAATGATAATTTCAATATTATGCTTAATGTTTTTCTCTAATTTTATCTCTTCACTAAGTTCATATAAATGTCCATCCACCATAACGCGGATATATCCACTCTTTTTGGCCTGTTCAAATAGCTTAACATGTTCGCCCTTACGACCTCTAACAACTGGTGCTAATATTTGAATCTTAGTGCCTGTTTCTAGTCGCATTATTTCATCAACCATTTGGTCTACTGTTTGTTTTTTTATTTCTTTTCCACACTTGTGACAGTGAGGTATTCCAACCCTTGCATAAAGTAACCTAAAATAGTCATAGATTTCTGTTACAGTACCTACTGTTGAACGTGGATTTCTATTGGTAGATTTCTGATCGATAGAGATTGCAGGTGATAATCCTTCAATGCTCTCAACATTAGGCTTTTCCATTTGCCCTAAGAACTGTCTGGCATAGGAGGATAACGACTCCATATATCTTCTTTGTCCTTCAGCATAAATTGTATCAAATGCAAGGGATGATTTACCAGAACCACTAAGACCGGTTAGTACAACAAACTCATCTCTTGGTATGTTAACTGTAATATTTTTTAAATTATGTTCTTTTGCACCTCTAATTTTAATGTAGTGCTTTTTCTCAGCCATCTTTCCCTCCTATGGTTATCCCATACTAATTATAATAAAGTTACTTACACTTATACCGTTAACTTTTTTGAATAGGGTCCCTAACACTTACTCAAAAGGTCTTACTCTTGTTTATAAACACAGGAGACTACCTGCTTAAGTTAAATTCTATTCCAAATCATTTAACTCTTTCTTAAGTTCTAACAAGTTATCTCTAAGATCTGCTGCAAGTTCAAAATTAAGTTCTGCCGCCGCTGTATGCATATCCTTTGTAACCTTCTTAATCACAGCCTCTAATTCCTGCTTACTCATAGATTCTGGATCTTTATCCATCTTGTAATGATCTTTATCCGCCTTCTTAGAAATACGTATCAGTTCTCTGACCTTCTTTTGAATGGTAGTCGGTGTAATACCATGCTTTTCATTGTACTTTTCCTGAATGTCTCTTCTTCGGTTTGTCTCAGAAATGGCCTTATTCATAGAGTCTGTCATCTTATCCGCATACATAATTACCCTGCCCAAGGAGTTACGAGCCGCACGACCTATGGTCTGAATCAACGAAGTTTCAGAACGAAGAAATCCTTCTTTATCCGCATCCAATATGGCAACCAACGTAATCTCTGGTATATCAAGACCTTCTCTTAATAAGTTGATTCCAACTAGCACATCAAACACATCAAGGCGCATGTCCCTAATTATTTCAGAACGTTCTAAGGTATCAATATCTGAATGTAAATATTTCACCCTAATTCCCACTTCTCTCATATAGGAGGTCAAATCTTCTGCCATTCTTTTCGTCAGCGTAGTAACAAGAATTTTATGCTTTTGCTCTACTTCTTTTCTAACTTCCCCTACCAAATCATCTATCTGACCTGCGACAGGTCTTACAAATACCTCCGGATCTAGTAGTCCTGTAGGTCTAATGATTTGTTCCGTTCTTAATAACTCATGATCTTTTTCATATACAGAAGGTGTTGCCGATACAAACATCATCTGATTAATTTTACTTTCAAATTCCCCAAAGTTAAGAGGCCTATTATCTTTAGCTGAAGGCAGACGAAATCCATAGTCTACTAGTGTGCTTTTTCTCGCCTGGTCACCTGCAAACATGCCCCTAACCTGCGGAATTGTAATATGGGACTCATCCACAATAATAAGAAAATCATCTGGAAAATAGTCTATTAAGGTATGAGGTGTGCTTCCAGGTTCAAGTCCTGATAGATGTCTGGAGTAGTTCTCAATTCCTGAACAAAATCCTGTTTCTCGCAGCATTTCTATATCAAAGTTCGTTCTCTCTGCAATACGTTGTGCCTCTAAAAGCTTGTCTTCACTTTTAAAGTATCTAATTCTCTCCTCTAATTCCACCTCTATGGTTTTAATGGCAGCCTCTAATTTGTCTTTCGATACAACATAGTGAGAGGCAGGAAAAATAATCGTATGTTCTAACATACATTTAATCTCACCTGTTAATACATCAATTTCTGTTATTCGGTCAATTTCATCTCCAAAGAATTCTACTCTAACAGCAGTATCGTCAGAGGTAACAGGAAAAATCTCCACCACATCTCCATTTACACGAAAAGTACCACGTTTAAAGTCCATATTGTTTCTGCTGTATTGAAGATCCACTAACTTTTTAAGTACATCATCCCGTTCTCTAATCATTCCAGGCCTTAAGGATACTACCATCTCCTGATAATCAATGGGATCGCCCAGTCCATAGATACAAGAAACGCTGGCAACAATTATAACATCTCTTCTTTCAGCTAGTGCGGCTGTAGCAGAGTGCCTTAATTTATCGATCTCATCATTAATAGCCGAATCCTTTTCTATATACGTATCCGAAGATGGAACATATGCCTCTGGCTGATAATAGTCATAATAGCTGACAAAATATTCAACTGAATTCTCAGGAAAGAATTCCTTGAATTCTCCATAAAGCTGGGCTGCTAAAGTTTTATTATGTGCAATAATTAAAGTGGGACGGTCCAGTGTCTGTATCACATTAGCCATGGTAAATGTCTTACCAGAACCCGTCACACCAAGCAATGTTTCAAATTGATTCCCTTCTTGAAATCCCTCCACCAACTGGGCAATCGCTTCTGGCTGATCTCCGGTGGGAGCAAATTCTGATTTAAGATTAAATAGACCCATTTGTTTTCCTTTCTGATATTCTGACTCTTCTTATTTTCCATTGGTTTCTATCAAATTTATGTCACTAGTACTCTAACTCTATAATCTAACTATATTTTCTATTGAATCCATACTTTCTAGTTTTCAGACTCTTGTTATTTCTATTAAATTTTCTATTTCTAATGTATTCATACTTTCTATTTCATACCAAGACGTCATTTGGTTTATAATATGGCTAGTTTTTGGGTATTTCATTTATTTTGCATGATCATCTTAATTGTTTGTCATTATATCATACTCAGTTTTCAAAATCAATAACCATTCGAATGTTTGTTCTATTAATTAGTATTATTGATTCAAACCATGTAAGGTTGCCAAAGAGTTCTTTAAAAAGCATAAAATGAATGAATAGCACTATCTTCGCTCATATTTTCAGATAGTGTTCTCTATATCGTATAAAATGAAATATAGTCTTCTATATTTAAATGAGTGAGATTGTCTGACATAGTCATTCATCTCCCTAGGGTCTCAACAGCAGAATAGAATATTGTGATACATTCCCTCTAAGAATATACAAGCAACATACCATAGGTGGATGTAAGACCAGCAAATAATATAGATACTTTCAAGTATTTCCCTTTTCCATATTGTTACACTCACCAAAACAATTTTATCCAATTTATTAAATTTGAAACTTTTTGTGTTACCGACACGTCTAACAGTTATAATAAAATAATAATACCAAAGGAGATGATGAAAGAATGGGGATAAGACATAAAGTTGAAGAAAAACTTCTTAACAATTATGAAAAATATTACCGTCTTGCCTATTCCTATGTAAAAAACGAAAGCGATGCACAAGACATTGTACAAGAGAGCGCCTATAAGGCTATGAAAAGTTGTCATCTTATAAAAGAAGAATCCTATATTTCCACATGGATTTATCGCATCGTTGTAAATACTTCCCTCGATTTAATTCGTAGGAATAAGAAAGAACTGCTACGTCTTGCAAAAGAAAGGCTCTCCTATGAGAATAGTTCTAGTGAGAATATTACTACTGAGAATAGTTCTAATAACAACTATTCTGATAAAAAATTATCCAGTAGAAACTATTCATACGAAAGTTTCTCCTATGAGACTAACTATGGATACCCTGATATTCTAAGCGTTCTAGACGAATTAAAAGATGAGGACAAGATGATTGTGATTCTTCGCTATTTTGAGGATCAAAAGCTTGAAGACATTGCAGAAATTACTGGTGACAATTTAAATACAGTCAAAACCAGATTATATCGTTCTCTAAAGAAGCTAAAATCGTTGATGGAAAATGACAGTCAACTTAAAATAAGAAAGGTGTGATCCTATGCGTATTAAGAACATAAAAAGATTTTTCCCAACTAGAAATAAAAACAAAACAGATATTATTGATTTTACTACCATGGAGGAACTAAACCCTGATTTCTCAATGGAACATATGAAGAATAGTTACCAAAGTATACCCATACCCTCAGAGCTAAAAAATAAAGTGCAAGTGGCCATCCAGAAAGAGAAAAAAGAATCTATGAAGAATCGTTTTATAAAATACACCAAAGTTGCAGGCATTTCCTTAGCAGCTTCCATGCTTACAATCATCGTTCTAGCAAATAGCAACACCACTATAAGTTACGCTATGGAGAAATTACCGATTATAGGCGAAATTACAAAGGTTGTTAATTTCAGAACCTACTCTGACCAAACAAAAGATTTTCAGGCTAATATAGATGTTCCTCAAATTGAAGATGATGGAAATGAAACTATAAAAGATGCCGTGGACATAGTAAATAAATCCGTTGAAGAATATACGGATGATTTGATTGCCCAATATGAGGAAGATATGAAAGCAAGTAACGGAAAAGGCAATTATGCCATGGATACTTCCTATAAGGTTGTAAATGATACCGATTCAATTTTTACTTTAAGAATTGATACCGTAGTTGCAATGGCAGGTACCAACAGTTACTCTAAATTTTATCATATTAATAAGAAAACTGGAGAGGTATTTGATTTAAAAGATGTATTTGCAGAAAATACTGATTATGTGACTTTATTAAGTGATAATATGAAAAAGCAGATGGTTGAGAACATGGCAAAGGATGAGATGATCAGTTATTTTTACGGCTTAGAAGATGTGGGAGATTTAAATTTTGTAGCGATTAAGCCTGACCAGAATTTTTATTTTAGCCCAGATGGTGAACTTGTTTTAGTATTTGATAAATATGAAATAGCACCTGGTTATATGGGTGAAGTTGAATTTACAATTCCAAGTGATGTCATTAATGATGTTCAATTACTAACCATAGATTAATTACGCAAAATAAAACTATTAATTACCCAACTTAAAGCTATTAATTCCCCGACTTAAAGCTATTAATTACCCAGCTTAAAACTATTAATTCCCCAACTTAAAAAAGACCCATATTTACTAAAATGGATCAGATATCCCCTTATAAAATAAAAAGTAAGAAAGAGAAGAAGTTGTAGATTAACCTAAACCTCTTCTCTTTCTTACTTTCAACTAAACAGTCCAGTTAAATATCTGAATTATACTTATCAAATTCATTTAAAACACTATCCTTTTATTTAATCTTTTATTTAATCTTTTTCTCAATAATATCAATGGCCTTTTGAAGCTGATTGTCTTCATCCTTCTCAATCACTACTTTTTGACGTAAATCCTCATTCAATTCTACTTCTACATCCGGTTCAATACCAATCTTATGAATATTTCTTCCTTCTGGGGTAAAATATTTGGATACAGTTACTTTAATCGCTGTGCCGTCTGTTAAAGGGATAATGGATTGGACAATACCTTTACCAAAACTTGTTGTTCCAACAATGGTACCAACTTTATAGTCTTGTATAGCTCCTGCAAATATTTCAGATGCACTTGCACTGTTTCCATTAATAAGTACAGCCAATGGCTTATCAAATTCTTCTTTTGCTGTTGAGAATTTTTCTTCTCTGGTGCCATATTTATCTTCGGTATATACAATAAGTCCCTTAGGTAATATACGATCTAACATATCGACTACAGTGGTTAATAAGCCGCCTGGATTGTTTCTAACATCAATGATTAGACCTTTCTGCCCTTGGCTTTCTAAATCAGCAACTGCTTCACGAAATTGTTCTGCTGTTACTTCATCAAATTCAGATATGGTAATATAACCAATCTTGTTATCTAACATTTCATATTCAATGGTAGGCACTTCAATGGTTCTTCTAGCAATCGAGAATTCCAGAGGGTCTGCCTCTCCTTCACGGACAATGGTTATCTCAGCCTTACTGCCTTCTTCCCCTTTTATCTTACCTACTACTTCTGTTAAATCTTCTCCTGTTACCTCTTCACCATTTACCTTATAAATGATATCTCCTGGAAGAACCCCAGCTTCATATGCAGGTCCTGTAACAAATGGTTTTACAATGGATATAATTCCAGTCTTAACATCCTGGCTTACTGTAGCTCCAATACCACAATATATACCGCTAGAGGATTCCATCAAAGCAGTATATTCATCTTTTGTATAATAAACAGAATATGGATCATTTAAACTTTGAAGAAGTCCTTTATAGATTCCATCAGCCATTGCACTTTCATCTACTTCATCCATATAGTATTGATCAATGAGAAGTTCAAGCTTATTTATTTTATCAATAACCGCTTGACTTGGTTGACCAGTAACAGAATCATTGTCATCTTCACTCGTAGTTCCTACATTCTGTTTGGTAAGATCATTACCCTCCACCTGGGTTACATATATGGTGAGTCCAATGGTTCCAATAAATAAAGCTCCAACCAATCCAGATAAAAACCCCGTTAAAAATTTATTTTTCATAAATATACCAAGCCTTTCTACAATACATTTACCGGGATAAAATCCTCGGCTATTGCCTAGCATTCATACTGCAATTTGTCCTTAGTAACTAACATATTTTAGTGGATCTACATATTCCCCGCCAACATTTACACCAAAATGTAAATGAGGTCCTGTAGAAAATCCCGTCGATCCAACCAATGCTATGTTTTCACCTTGGCTTACTGACTGCCCAACTGAAACGAATAGTTTAGAACAATGCATATAAACTGTATATAATCCATTTCCATGAGAAATCATAATATAGTTACCAGCGGATACACTGTAGGTAGATGTAACAACAGTGCCAGAAGCTGCAGCTATTATTTTAGTTCCTGTACCAGCTCCGATATCAATCCCTTTATGATATGTGCTAGCACCTTGTGTTGGCTGACCTCTATATCCAAATGCTGACGTAATTCGAGAACTTGCTGGTAGTGGCCAAATAAATTCGCCGCTTACACCATCAGAAGAATCATGATCCGTAGTGCTTCCACCTGAGGAATTATCACCGGATTCATTACCACCACCGGCATTTGCTGCCTCTTCTTCTTGTTTCTTCCTTTCCTCTTCTTCCCTACGTTTTCGTTCCTCTTCTTCTTTTCTTTTACGTTCTTCCTCTAGTCTTTTAATTTCAGCTTCAATTAAGTCCTCAATTAAGGCCTCTTGTTCATCTAATTGAACGGTATATTCTGCTGAAACAGCTTGGGTTTCTTCTATACTCTCATTATATTTGGCTGCCTCTTTGTTTTTGCTCGTCATCAGCTTTTCTACTGTTTCTTGTTCAAAAGTAAGTTCCTCTCTTAGATCATTTAGTTGAGCAATCTGCTCTTTTATGGAACTTTCCTTCTCAGATATGTCTTTTTTAATATTGGTGTATTCCTCTAACAACCCATTATCATACTCTGTTATTTTAGACATATATTCAATTTGGTTTAGCATATCAGATATGTCATCGGATTTGGCTAGAATATCAAATACACTGGAATTCCCATTCTCATACATATACTGAATACGTTTTTTCATAATATCATATTGCTTTTCTTCTGTTTCTTTGGCAAGATCAAGGTCATTTTGAGTGGCCTTTAGATCCTCTTCAGATTTTAATATCTTACCATTTAAATCATCTACTTGACCTGCAATTTTACTCATTTCAGCATCAAGTTTCTCTATATATTTAAGTATATCATCTTTCTCTTTTTCTAATTCTTCTAACCTTAACTCTGTTTCTGCTTTCTTTTCTGCAAGCCTATCTTTTTCTTCTTTGGCTTTATCTATTTCATTTGCCAAACTAGAAATTCCGCCAGTGGTTACTATCATTATAACCGCCAAAATAATTAGTATACACCTTTGATTCATACTTGATTTTTTTTTAGAAAAACCCTTTGTGGATTCCTTATGTATTTTCTTTTTCTCCATATTGTACTCCTACATTAATAACACCTACACTACATAACTCTGACTATATCGTTAAAAGGTTTAGTCAACTATAGTCTTTATGCAGATTTGGAGTTTCTTAATTGTTTTCTTACAGTAACGTAACTTCCCAAAAAACCAATTCCGATTCCAATTAACAATGAAACGGGTATGAGAATTGTAAATATTTTATTTATATGTAGAAACTCAAAAGATCGGAATATGGTTATATACCTCTCTGTAATATATGATATTAATTTATGATAAATGATATATAAAATTCCAATTGGTAATAATGCACCAATAAGTCCAATCATAATCCCTTCCACAATAAAAGGTGATCTGATAAATTTATCTGTGGCGCCAATTAATTTCATAATAAATATTTCTTCCTTACGGACCGATATACCCATAGTTACAGTTGTACTAATCAGAAAAACTGCAACAGATAAAAGAACTATTATAATTGCAGCGGAAACATATCCTACCACTGCGTTAAAATTTTTAAAGGTATTTGCTATGGAATCAGAATGATTTACCTGCCTAACACCCTCTAAGGATTCAATAAATGTTACTAAATCCTTTTGTTTATCAATGTTATCTAAATAAACGGAATATGATGCTGAATCTGCTAGGGGATTATCATCTCCAAAGCTTGCCGCCAACTCATCGCTTAAATACTTTTCTTTGTAATTATTCCAGGTTTCTTCTGCAGAGATATACTCTGTGGAAATAACTTCTGGTCTGGTTTTAATTTCTTCCCCAATTGTTTTAATTTGGGTTTCACTAATATTGCTTTCAAAAAAAACCGTTACTCCTACAGAGGATTCGGCAGTTTTAATCATATATTGAAAATTCGCTACTATAAAATAAAATATTCCAAACAAAAATAAACATGCAGCTATTGTACCAATAGAGGCTATAGAAAACATTTTATTTCGACGGATATTTTTTATTCCTTGCTTTATACTGTAAAGGAGTGTACTAATACCCACGGGAATATCCACCTCTTTGTTCATCACTCATTAAAACGCCTTTGTTCATTGTTATCACTCTTTTCTGCATTTTATCCACTATGTCACTATTGTGGGTGACTATTACCACAGTAGTTCCTTTTTTATTGATTTCATCCAATAGTCTCATGATTTCCCAGGAATTCTTAGGGTCTAGATTACCTGTTGGTTCATCCGCAAGTAAAATTACGGGATGATTGACAAGCGCACGGGCTAATGCCACCCTTTGCTGCTCTCCGCCAGACAACTCATTCGGCAGAGACTTATGTTTATCTGAAAGTCCCATAACGGACAAAATTGCAGGCACTTGTCTCTTGATGGTGCTAGCTGGTACCTCTATTACTCTCTGAGCAAATGCAACATTCTCATAGACATTTCGGTCCTTTAACAACCTAAAGTTTTGAAATACAACTCCAATATTTCTTCTGTACTTTGCAATTTGTCTGTGTTTCATCCTTGTTAAATCTTTATAATTCACATAAATCTTACCACTTGTAGGCTCTATTTCTTTTAATATGAGCTTTATCAAAGTAGATTTACCGGAACCACTGCTCCCAACAATAAAGACAAATTCCCCTTTATTGATTCTAAGGTTAATGTCATTTATTGCGGGGGTTCCTTTCTGATAGGATTTGGATACATTTTCAAAAATGATAACCGGAGCATCAACGTCCTTTAAGTCTTTGTATCTATCCTGTTTCATTTTAATACTCCATCGTCTCCATATATTTCATGTATTTAACTACCATTAATGCAATCTTAAAAGTAATGGCGTCTTCAAACACACGTAGATCAAGGTTTGTACTCTTTTGCAATTTATCTAGTCTATATACTAAGGTATTTCTGTGAATATAAAGTTGTCTAGAAGTCTCTGATACATTCAGGCTGTTTTCAAAGAATTTATTAATTGTAGTAAGGGTCTCTTCATCAAATTCATCAGGTGATTTACCGTCAAAAATTTCTCTAATAAACATTTTACATAAAGGCATAGGTAATTGATAAATCAAACGACCAATTCCTAGGTTGCTGTATGCCACTACATTGCGTCCGCTATAGAAGATCTTGCCTACATCTAGGGCCATTTTAGCTTCTTTATAGGATCTAGATACATCCTTAATTTCATGTACAATGGTACCAAAAGCTACATGAACTTTTGTCATAGCTTCCGTGTTAAGCATATCAAGAATTACCTTGGCAGTTTTTTGCATATCATCATATGTTTCGTTGGTTTTTAATTCTTTTACAAGAATGATGTTTTTCTCATCTACTGCAGTTATAAAGTCCTTTGTCTTACCTGAGAAAAGACTTCTAACTGTCTCAAGTGCATTAACATCTTTTTCATTCTTTGTTTCAATAATAAATACAACTCTTCTTACATCAGTTTCAATGTGAAGCTTCTTAGCACGGTTATAAATATCCACTAACAAAAGATTATCAAGTAGTAAATTCTTTATAAAGTTATCCTTGTCATAGCGTTCTTTGTAAGCTACTAATAGATTTTGAATCTGGAAGGAAGCAATCTTACCTACCATATACACATCATCACTGTCACCTTTTGCTAAAATGACATACTCCAACTGGTGTTCATCAAAAACTTTAAAAAATTGATATCCTTGTAAAACCTGGCTGTCTGCAGGTGATTCAACAAATGCTAAAACTGCATGTTCATATTCATCTGCATTATTAATTGTAGCTGCTAAAGCTTTACCTTCTGTATCCATAACACAAAGGTCAACTCTTGTTATCCCTTTCAGCCCTTCTAGGGTGTTTTGTAGTATCTGATTGGAAATCATTTGGTACACTCCTTCAATATTTATTCATAATTTTAAATTTTAAATTTTTATATTTGTTATTTTAGCATTGAATTCGTAGAAAGTAAACTAATTTTATAGAAACTTAATATATTTTTTCGTACAATAGTGTCAAATTATGCATATACCTCTATAGTTTAATTAATAAACTAATATAATGTAGAACTATAAAAATATTTTATTACATTTTTATAGATTGGATTGGATAATAATGGATTATGGATTACCAAAAAGATCCTGGTCGTATTGATAAATTAGGAGCTATGTATATCTCTATCTATTTTATAGTAAATTTTTAATATCCTTATACGCTTTGGACAAATAATATAACACAATACACATATATTATTTGAATATTGTGTCGAATTATGGTATAGTAGGGACAATATTCCAATGTGTATAAAAAAGATTGGTGAGATACTAAGCAACTAGTAAGTCTTCCCCTGTTTATAGTAGATGGTGACTTCCTTGAGTAGGCAAACTTTAAATGAATTAAATTATAAATTCCATCAATCTGACTATGTGAAGGAATATTGTACATAATATTAAAATGACTTTCACAGATTAGAAAGGAAGAGTTATGAGTGCTCAAACACTGTATATTATTGGATTTAGCTTAGTCTGTCTTTACATTTTTACAGGGATTGATGATTTTATATGGGATGTCATCACACTTATAAAAAGGTCAAAGGAAAGAGAGAAAATATTAGATTTTTCTATATTAGAAGAAACACCTCCAAAATTAATTGCTCTTGTTATTGCAGCATGGCATGAAGATAATGTTTTATATGATGTGGTTGAAAACATTATAAAATCGCAGCAATATCCCGAGTCTATGTATCATATTTTTTTAGGGGTTTATCCAAACGATGCCCCCACGGTCTACATTGCCCAATTATTAGAAAGCAAATACAAGAATGTGCATTGTGTCATCAATTACAAAGATGGCCCTACTTCTAAAGCACAAAATATCAATTACGTTATATCTATTATAAAAAAATTAGAGCAAGAAAAAGATTGGCAATTTGCTACTATAAGCGTACATGATTCTGAAGATTTAGTGCATCCATATGAGTTTAAAGTTACCAATTATTTGCTTGATACTTATCCAGCTATTCAATTCCCTGTATTTCCGCTGATTAAAAAGCCTACTTTTAAAAATATGTTTGCAAATATCACGACCAATACTTATGCCGATGAATTTGCTGAAAATCACTTTATTACAATGGTTGGCAGACGTAATACAGGCGCTTTTGTACCCTCTGCTGGTACTGGTTTTTCCCTTTCAAGAGATACAATATCTGTCCTAGGCTATCATGTATTACCAGAAAATAGTTTGACGGAGGATTACAGACTTTCTTTATCCTTATACGAAAACGGATTGCAGATGTATTATGTTCTTGAAAAAACTGAGCGCGTCGATTTTAAAGGGACAATCAAGACAGAGTATATAGCGACTCGTTCCATGTTCCCCAATACATTTAAAACAGCTGTCAGACAAAAGACAAGGTGGACGCTAGGCATTACCATGCAATCCTTACGTTTTAAAGATATTTTCAATGACAAACTTTCCTTTGTAGGAAAATATTCTTTATACCGTGATCAGAAAGCGAAGATTGGTAACTTACTTTCCATGGTAGGCTACCCTGTTCTCATTTATTTTTTAATATCCTTATTCGTTCCTTTAACACCCATTTATCCAAAATACTCTTTGTCCTGGTACCTTAGTTTTATGGTAACGATTATGATGCTTGAACGACAAATATTTAGAGGCGTGGCTTTGTATAACATTTATGGATGGAGAAGTGTTTTCTTTGGTTGCTTATTTCCACCCCTTCTACCGCTACGCATTGTATGGGGTAATATAATCAATCTAGTTGCAACGATAAAGGCCTACATACAATTCTTGAAAGGAAAATCAAAAGAAAAGGCAGAAGCAAAGCCAGAAGCAAAGCCAGAAGAAAATCCGAACGATTTAGATCAAAAAGAATTGAATGAGGTTCCAAAAGAATTGAATGTGGTTTCAGAAGAATTAGATGAGGTTCCAGAAGAATTAGATGAAGTTCCAAAAGAATTAGACGAAATTCCAAAAGAATTAGACGAAATTCCAAAACAAGAAGATGTTCAGGTTCTTAGGGCAGATGATATTAAAAAAACAGATTCTACTCCGGCCAAAGAACTAACCAAATTTGAATGGTCCAAAACAGAACACTCATTTCTTGAAAAGAGCATATTAGAACGATTCCATAGACGATTTGGCGGTATTCTAATCGAAAAGGGTTATATTACACCCGAATTATTACAAGACTTATTAGAAGAAAAGGATGAAAAAATTTTTATTGGAGAATATTTATTAAGCTTAGATATCATTAACGAGAATCAGTATATTGATGTCTTAGCTTCTGTTAAAAACATTCCCTTTCTTCATTCTGACTCTCTTTTGCTGTATGATTTAAAACAATTTGCCCAAGAATTTGAGAAAACATTTTTAAGAGAGTATCAAATCCTTCCTATATTAAAAACAAAAGAGGGATATGTATTTGCTTACGGCTCCTCAAGTCCACTAAACACCCAGTCTTTACTGAAAGAAACATATACCCTTGATTCACAAGCAGTACTTGCCCTAGACCGTACTGTTGAAATAGGGATATCTCAAATTTATCATAAACAAAACAAAGATACACACAGTATCCTAGATCAATATTTAGACGAAGAAAAGATAACTGCTGAGCAAATTATCATTATAAGAAATTATGCTGGCAGACAAAACCTAGAGGAATCTATTGTAGCAGATAAAATCGGTGTCTGTCAGAACTCTTTGGAAACACAACCATTAACAGACTAAGGTTAAATGAAGATAAAGGAGGTATTTATGAATAAAATAATGTTGGTATTTGGAACAAGACCTGAGGCAATTAAAATGTGTCCCGTAGTAGCTGAGTTAAAAAGTAGAAATTCCTTTAATGTCCGTGTATGTGTAACTGGACAGCACAAGGAAATGCTCCATCAAGTGTTAGATGTTTTTAAAACTAGGGTTGATTATGACTTATCCATTATGAAAGCAAGACAAACACTCTTTGATGTCACAATAGAAATACTAAACAAATTAAAACCTGTATTAGAAAACGAGAAGCCACATATGGTCCTAGTCCATGGTGATACTTCAACAACCTTTGCAACTGCCTTAGCTTGTTTTTACTTACAGATCCCTGTAGGTCATGTAGAGGCAGGACTTAGAACTTACAATATGTACTCCCCATATCCTGAAGAGTTTAATAGACAAGCTGTAGGAATTCTTGCCGGATTACATTTTGCACCAACTAATCAATCAGCTGACAACCTAATAAAGGAGGGTAAAAATGTAGATCATATTTATGTCACCGGCAATACTGCCATCGATGCCTTAAAAACCACAGTTTCTGCTACCTATTCACACCCTCTATTGGATTGGGCAAATGATTCTAGATTAATCATGCTGACTGCCCATCGACGCGAAAATTTAGGAAGTCCTCTTCATCATATGTTTAAAGCAATTCGCAGAATTGTAGATGAATTTCAAGATGTTAAAGTGATATATCCTATTCATATGAATCCTGCTGTCAGAGAAACGGCAGATATTTATCTTTCTGGTTGTGAACGTATTAAAATAATTGAGCCTTTAGAAGTGGTTGATTTTCATAATTTTCTTTCTGCTTCCTATTTAATATTAACAGATAGTGGTGGTATTCAAGAAGAAGCTCCCTCACTTGGGAAACCAGTCCTTGTGATGAGAGATACTACAGAGCGCCCAGAGGGTATTAAAGCAGGGACTTTAAGGTTAGTTGGAACCAAAGAAGATGTTATTTATGATAGCTTTAAAACTTTACTATCTGATCAAGAAACCTATGATTCCATGGCAAAAGCAGCCAATCCATATGGAGATGGTCTTGCAAGTAAACGTATTGCTGATATTCTAGAGAAGGTATTGATCTAATCTAACATAAGGATCCCTAAGAGATGACTGTATTTATATGATACTTTTATAGAACATTTATCAGCAACTAAAACATACGCGGTGCAAATAGTTCCATGAATTTAATGAAATGAACAAACAAGGGCATACAATGAGAAATTCACCGTATGCCCTTGTTGCTTATAAACAATTCCCCAGCCATTAGAACCTATGGACCAATGGCTGGGGAAACATAATTTTTATGAATGATTAGTGTAAGATTACTTGTTCAGTTTCTTTATCGAACACATGAAGTCTTGCTAAATCAAATGCAACTTTGATAGTATCTCCAGGTCTAGCAGTAGTACGAGGATTTACTCTTGCAGTAATATCAAAGTTATCAGCTGAGAAATAAAGATAAACTTCTGCACCTAATAATTCGTATACTTTTACAGTTGCTTCAACAACACTTTCAGGAGAGCTGCTGATAAACATTTCTTCATCTTTTACATCTTCAGGACGAATTCCTAAGATAACTGTTTTATTTTCATATCCACCATCGATTAACTTCTTAGCTTTTGCTTCTGGTAATACGATTGTGCTAGATCCAAATTTTAAAGCTACAGAAGATCCGGATTTAACAACTGTGGACTCAATAATATTCATTTGAGGAGAACCAATAAATGTAGCAACGAATAAGTTGTTAGGCATATTGTAAAGGTTCTGAGGTGAATCTACCTGTTGAACAACACCATCTTTCATAACTACGATTCTTGTTCCAAGTGTCATAGCTTCTGTCTGATCATGTGTAACGTAGATAATTGTTGTTTGTAATTTTTGATGTAATTTAGAGATCTCGATACGCATCTGAACTCTTAGTTTTGCATCAAGGTTTGATAAAGGTTCATCCATAAGGAATACTTTAGGATTACGAACGATAGCACGACCCATGGCAACACGCTGTCTCTGACCACCGGATAATGCCTTTGGTTTACGATCTAATAAGTGTTCAATATCAAGGATTTTAGCTGCTTCACGTACTAATTTTTCGATTTGATCTTTTGGAGTTTTTCTTAATTTAAGACCAAATGCCATATTATCATAAACGGACATATGAGGATATAATGCGTAGTTCTGGAATACCATCGCGATATCTCTGTCTTTTGGTTCTACATCGTTAACTAATTTTTCACCAATCCATAATTCACCTGCTGTAATTTCTTCTAAGCCCGCGATCATACGTAGTGTAGTGGATTTACCACAACCGGATGGTCCTACGAAGATGATGAATTCTCTATCTGCGATTTCAAGACTGAAGTCTTTAACTGCAACGAATCCATTTGGATATGTTTTATTAATATTTTTTAAAGATAAACTTGCCATTTCTTAATTCCTCCCTAAATGTGTATGTCATTCATAAACTTATCTTGTACTATTACTATATGTCTAATCATACACTATTAGCACTTTGAAAGCCATATCCCATTTTAACAAATTAAATTTTGACCTTTTGTATAATTTGTATATTTACTTAAAAAATAAGTACTTTTACCGATATATCACTATTTTTAGAGGAAAATTACTGTCTATATTCTCTAAAACCTTCCCCTGTTACTTCCCTTGCATCACAAATAATTATAAAAGCTTTTGGGTCAATTGACGTTACTATTTCAGTAAGTTCAACAATTTCTTTTTTTGAGACCACGCAAAACAGCATTTTTTTCTCAGAATTAGAATACATTCCCGTGGCACTCAGTCCAGTTACACCACGACTTAGCTTAATTAATATGTCTTGTGCGATTTCATTATAATCATCAGAGATGATATAGGCCATTTTCGCAAACTTTAATCCTTCTAATATACCATCAGAAACTTTTGCAGTAATGTAAACTGCTATAATAGCATATAAGGTTTTCATTAAGCCAAAACTAATGATACCAGCTATTACAATAAGGCTGTCAATTACAATAAGTATTTGTGGCACAGAATAATACGGTTTATATTTATGAATAATCATTGCCAACAAATCTGTTCCACCAGTGGAGGCCATAACCACAAATACCAAACCCATTCCAACCCCACCTAGAACCCCTCCAAATAGTGCAGCCAATATATTATCTTCAAAAACAACCTGCATAGGAGGCACCAAATACAAAGCTATCGTTAAACTCACCGTGGCAAATAATGTATTCTTTAAAAAAGATTTTCCTCTAACTATTATAGCCGCAATGAATAACGGCACATTAAGAATTATATTGGTAAGCCATATAGGCACTCCATCTTCAATCCAAAAACTTGTTACTTTCTTTACTACTATAGCAAGTCCAGTCACGCCCCCTGTTACCATCTCTAAAGGCTCAAAAACCCAGTTTACCGAAGCTGCTATTAATACAGTACCTACTAATATAAGTAAATAATGAGCAAATGTTGATTTTATATATTTGTGATTCATAATCACCCCAATTACATATCACAAGTTACTTTCCTGTGATACTGCCACAAAATAAATAGTGAAAGAATCTTACTGTGGCAACCTTTCCATACAAAATTTTCTTTCACACCTTTAACCTTTTGTACCTATTAACATGTATTTATAATACTATTGTAGCCTTACTCGGCTTCTTTATACTTACAAAACTTTATATCTACTTA
>JBKEAO010000084.1:0-1629 GCA_047972335.1 Anaerocolumna sp.
GAGATTTTTAGTTAAACCTGGTTTATTCTGTACTGTCGATATAAAATTAAGAGCAACGGCTCAAAGAAAAACACAATTTGAAATGGATTCAGAATATGTAAATACAATAAGTTTTTTGAAAGATTTATATATTTTTATAAGAGTATTCTTTACCGTTATAAGAAGAAAAAATGTATATTCTCTCCCCAATCAGGAAAATGGGCGATTGAAGGATACCAATGGAATGGATCATAAAGGAGATTTAGAACAATGATTGTATCTATTCATCAGCCAGATTATATACCATATATTGGATACTTTTACAAAATATATCGTTCAGATGTTTTTGCATTTTATGATGATGCACAATTCTCTAATGACAATAGACACCATCAAAACAAAATTAAAACACCACAGGGTGAACTAAATATTAAAATACCATTAGAATACCATTTTAAAGATCCAATTAATGTAGTAAAAACCAAGGATCATTTAGGATGGAAAGAGAAACACCTTAAAATCATTGAGATGAATTATGGAAAAAGTAAATACTTTAAAGAAGTTTTTCCTTTCATTCAGACTTTACTGTTATGTAATTATGAATCCTTAGCAGATATGAATATGACAATAAACAGGTTTCTATGCTATTGTTTTGGATTTAAAACAAATTTTGTTAAAGTTTCAGATTTATCATTAGAAACTAAAAGAGAAGAGAAGGTTCTCAATATTTGTGAATTTTTTGATGCAAACACTTATTATTCAGGAATTGGTGCAATGAATTATCAATGTGAAGAAAACTTTAAAAAAAGAAATATTGAATTGGTTTATACAGATTATAAGGCTATTCGATATCCGCAATTATGGTCAGGTTTTATAAAAGACCTATCTATATTGGACTTTGTTTTTAATTGCGGTTTTGATTGGAATCTGGTATTAAAAACCTTGGAAAAACAAGGGGGGAATGATGCTTGAGGATATTAATATGCGCAAGTTATGGTAGAAGTCTAATAAACTTTCGTGGAGATTTAATAAAAGAAATGATTGCCAAAGGTCATGAAGTGATTTGTTCCTCTATTGAACCAGCATATGAGATGGAGGAAGAAATCAGGTCATTAGGTGCTAGATATTATCCCATTCCAGGCACAAGAACTGGATTAAATATGATGGAAAATATCAAAGAGTTACTTTGTTATATATGGTCCTTCTATAAGTTGAAACCAGACTTGTGTTTTTTATATATGACTAAACCGATTATGTATGGTGGATTGGCAGCTATCATAAATGAAAACACTAATCCCCCAGCTAAGCTGGGGAGAATGGAATAAGCAGTAGCTTAGAAGACAATATAAAAGCCTCCTATGTTATTATGATAATGGTATCGCAAGCCAAAATCAAAATACATAGGAGGTATCCAATGGACAGTAAAAGTTTATCACATTGTAGATGGAAATGCCAGTACCATATAGTGTTTATTCCAAAATATAGACAGAAAGTGTTATATGGTCAGGTAAAGGTAGAAGTAAGAGAAATAATAAAGAAGTTGTGTGAATACAAGAAAGTGGAAATTATCGAAGGTGCAGTTTGTATGGATCATGTACATATCTGTGTTAGTCTTCCACCAAAGTACAGTGTCTCACAATTTGTAGGATA
>JBKEAO010000082.1:0-15503 GCA_047972335.1 Anaerocolumna sp.
GAGATTTTAGCAAAGGTTAATTTCCGTCGGAATTTTCATTCCGTTTACTGTTTTAAGGTTGTATCAAAACTATCGTCTTAATACTGTTCGTGATGTTTCTAAACCGAAGTTTATCACATCAAATTGAAAATTTTATTAGAATTTTCAGGGTTGTTTCACTGTTCAATTATCAAGGTTCGTTTGTTTGTCCATCTTTTTAAGGACATTTGCTTTTGCTTTAAATCATTTTCTATCGCATCAGCAAGAAGTATTCTATCATATCATTTCTTTCTTGTCAACACTTTTTTTAAAATTTATATTGTGTTGTTATTCATTCCTAACTGTTACTAATAACTGTTGAAAAAATGAACGGAGAAAGAGGGATTTGAACCCTCGCGCCGCGTAAACGACCTACACCCTTAGCAGGGGCGCCTCTTCAGCCTCTTGAGTATTTCTCCATAGTCTGAACTGATTGATATTACTTATTAAGTTTGTACACTAACGTTTTCTCGTCAGGTGCATTTGTTAGTATATCAAAAGCAATCTTGTTTGTCAACAATTTTCTTTTATAATTTGAAAACTTTTTTCATAGATAGCGCAAATATAACAAAATGCAGTAAATCACCTACTTAATATATACTATTCTAGAAAATATTATACATATATATTACTTAATTAGATCATAACTTATTGTTACTTAAACTGCTATTGAACTAATTTGCAGAGAATATATATACTTTACACTGTAAGCTATATATATTCTCTGCAGTGTTCCTTTACCTAGTATATATTATCTTCCATGTCTATTTTCGTAAATTATAATTGATTGTTATTTTTACGGGATAGGTATTCATTAACTGCTGTTTCATATAGGTTATTTCCTTTACTATCTATTACTACTATAACAGGAAATTCTTTAACATATAATTCTCTTATAGCTTCGGTTCCAAGGTCATCATAAGCAATAACTTTTGAAGAAATAATTTTTTTAGATAGCAAAGCACCTGCCCCTCCCACTGCAGCAAAATATACACCATTATTTTTTATTATAGAACCAATGACGTCTTCATTTCTTTTACCTTTACCAATCATACCTTTTAAACCCTTATCCATAAGTAAAGGAGTATATTTGTCCATTCTACTACTAGTGGTTGGTCCAGCTGATCCAATTACTTGATCTTCTTTATTTGGTGTTGGTCCTAGATAATACAGTGTATTATTTTCTAAATCAATCGGTATATCTTCTCCTTTTAATATGGATTCGTATAGTCTTTTATGTGCAGCATCCCTTGCTGTATATATTACTCCTGTAATATATACAGAATCTCCAGCGTCTAATTCACTAATTATTTTTTCTGTTAATGGGGTTGTGATGTATTTATCCACGTTGTACCTCCTAAATAAATGTTTTATACACATTTTTCTTAAAAAACATGTGATTTTGTTGATAAGTTTTTTATTTTCTTATATTTTTCTGGATACATGTCTATTTACATGACAGCATATATTGATTGCCACTGGTAATCCTGCAATATGTGTTGGATAAGTCTCTATATTTACACCTAATGCTGTTGTTTTACCACCAAGTCCACCTGGACCTATACCTAATTGATTTATTTCTGTTAATAATTCTTCTTCTAACTCTTTTATATGATTTTCTTTTGCAGACTCATTAATATTTCGCAGTAATGCTTTTTTTGCTAATATTGCTGATTTTTCAAAACTTCCACCAATTCCTACACCTACAACTATAGGGGGGCAAGCATTTGGACCAGCCAGTTTTACTGTTTCTAGTACAACATTTTTTATACCTTCTTTTCCATCAGAGGGCTTTAGCATATAAATTCTACTCATATTTTCACTACCAAATCCTTTTGGAGCTACAGTAATCTCTATTTGATCACCTGGTATGATTTCATAGTGAATAATACCAGGAGTATTATCATCGGTATTATTGCGAATGATTGGGTCTTTAACAACTGATTTTCTTAAATACCCTTCTCTATATCCTTGCCTTATCCCTTCATTAATTGCCTCTTCTAATAAATTACCTTCAAAATGTACTTCCTGTCCAACTTTAATAAATACAATTGCCATACCAGTATCTTGACAAATTGGTATACTTTCTGTAGATGCTATTTCTAAATTTATTTCTAACTGCTGTAAAATTTGTTTTCCAATCAAAGAATCTTCCTCTTTTGAAGCTTTTTTAATAGATTGATTCATATCAACTGAAAGTCCTAGATTTGCTTCTATACACATTTCTTTTATGTTATTTGTAATCATCTCTGTTTTAATCGTTCTCATTTTAACCTCTATGTATTTTATTTTTGTTATTAATTATTGTTATATTATTAAATTTTTTTATTTTATAATGATTATTGTTGTATTCTTGATTATTTTAATTTAAAATAATCATTTTTTTATGTTTTGTTTATTTATTTTAATTTAAAATAAGCCTATACTTATAAGTTCATCTGTAAACTAGATTCACTATTTAAGCTAGGCTTATTTGTCTTAATTATTGATCATCTTTATTTTCTTCTGAATTATCTTGTGGATTTTCATCTAAATCTTCTCCATCATATAGTTCATCCTCTGATTCTTCCACTTCATTTACAGTTTCTACATCGGCTTCTTCTAATTCTTTTTCCAATAGTTTCAAAGCTTCTTCATCAGCATTTTTATCTTTTACTTTTGCAATACTTGCTACAGTTATATCATTTTCTACATCCATATTAATTAATTTTACGCCAGATGTAATACGTCCAAGGTTAGAAATATCATTAACCATCAATCTGATTACAATTCCCTCTGTCGTAATTATCATTATTTCATTTTCTTCATTTACTGCTTTTACACCAACTACATAACCGGTTTTATCGGTGATTTTATAACATTTTACACCTTTTCCACCTCTTCTTTGCACTGTAAATTCTTCCATGTCTGTACGTTTACCCATACCTTTATCAGATACAAATAACAAATGACTGCCTTGGGTACTTAATTGCATACCAATTAATTCATCGTTATGATCTAAATTCATACCGATTACACCCATAGATGTACGTCCTGTTTTTCTAACATCTTTTTCATGGAATCTTATACACTGTCCATTTTTTGTAACTAATATAATATCTTTTTGGTTGTTGGTTGCCTTTACTTCTATTAAATCGTCGTCTTCACGTAAATTTATAGCCTGTAATCCGGATTTACGAATATTTTCGTATTCCAAAATAGGTGTTTTCTTAACTATACCTTTTTTAGTCGCCATAAATAAGTATTTTCCACTTTGATATTCTTTTAAAGGTATAATCGCTGTAATTCTTTCTTCAGGAAGTAATTGCAACAGGTTAATAATTGCTGTTCCTCTAGCTGTTCGCCCTGATTCAGGTATTTCATAAGCCTTTAATCTATAAACTCTACCTTTATTTGTAAAAAACATAATATAATGGTGGGTAGTGGTCATTAATAATTCTTCAATAAAATCTTCTTCTATGGTCTGCATTCCTTTAATGCCTTTGCCACCACGGTGTTGACTTTTAAAGTTATCCATAGTCATACGCTTAATATAACCCAGTCTTGTCATAGCAAGAACTGTGTTTTCATTTGGTATTAAATCCTCAGTGGATAAATCATATTCATCAAATCCTATTGCAGTTCTTCTTTCATCACCATATTTGTCACGTATTACGGTAATTTCCTCTTTTATAACAGCTAATAATTTCTTAATATCCGCTAAAATTGCTTTATATTCCTCAATCTTTGCCATAAGTTCAGCAAATTCATTCTCTAAACGTTCTCTTTCCAATCCTGTCAGTGCACGTAATCTCATATCTACAATTGCTTGCGCTTGTGCTTCTGATAGCGAAAATCTCTCGATTAAGTTTGTTTTTGCTAGATTCACATTTTTTGAGGATCTTATGATATGAATTACCTCATCAATATTATCAAGGGCAATTAATAATCCTTGTAAAATATGTGCTCTTTCTTCAGCTTTATTTAGATCATATTGGGTCCTTCTTGTTACAACTTCCTTCTGATGTTCTAAATAATACTTCAACATTTCGTGCAAATTTAAAACTCGTGGTTGATTATTAACTAGAGCTAACATATTTACACCAAAAGTATCTTGTAATTGGGTATGTTTATAAAGTTGGTTTAATAAAACATTTGCATTTACGTCACGACGTAATTCAATACAGATTCTCATACCTGTACGATCTGATTCATCTCTTAACTCTGTGATACCATCAACTTTTTTATCTTTTACCAACTCGGCAATTTTTTCTATTAGTCTAGCTTTGTTAACCATATAGGGAAGTTCTGTAACAACAATACGATTTTTACCATTTGCCATTGGTTCTATGTCAGTTACAGCACGTACTCTAATTTTTCCTCTACCTGTACGATAAGCTTCTTCAATTCCTCTATTTCCTAAAATTGTTGCACCCGTAGGAAAATCAGGACCTTTTACTATTTCTAAAAGTTCCTCAATAGAAGTTTCCCTATCTGCTTCAATGGTATTATCAATCATTTTTAATACGGCATCAATGATTTCTTTTAAATTATGAGGCGGTATGTTGGTTGCCATACCAACAGCAATACCAGTGGTACCATTTACTAATAAATTCGGATACCTAGAAGGTAAAACAGATGGTTCTTTTTCTGTTTCATCAAAGTTTGGTGCAAAATCTACTGTATCTTTGTTAATGTCAGAAGTCATTTCCATGGATATTTTACTAAGTCTTGCTTCTGTATAACGCATGGCAGCTGCACTATCACCATCTACAGATCCAAAATTTCCATGTCCATCAATTAATGGATATCTGGTTGAGAAATCCTGAGCTAACTTTACCATAGCTTCGTAAATAGAACTATCTCCATGAGGATGGTACTTACCCATGGTATCACCAACGATACGTGCACATTTACGATGTGGCTTGTCCGGTCCATTATTCAGTTCTATCATTGCATATAATATTCTTCTTTGTACCGGTTTTAGACCATCCCTTACATCCGGTAGTGCACGGGAAGCTATTACTGACATGGCATAATCAATGTATGAATTTTCCATCGTCTTTCTTAAGTCAACCTCATGAACTTTGTCAAAGATATTCTCATCCATTTGAATTCCTCCATCTATAATTTGAGGACCCTTAAAACTTTATACTTGTATCACTGTTTTCTGGGTACTTCTATTGTTTTACCTTTTTCTTCCGTAAACCTACATACTTAATACATTTTACTGGTATATTTCATACTAAATATCCAGATTTTTAACGTATTTAGCGTTTGTTTCAATAAATTCTCTTCTTGGTTCCACTTTATCACCCATTAAGGTTGTAAATGTTACATCAATTTCTGAAGATTCCTCTTCATCAATGGTAACTCTAAGGAGAACTCTTTTTTCTGGATCCATGGTTGTATCCCATAACTGTTCCGCATCCATTTCTCCAAGACCTTTGTATCTTTGAATTTTATTATTACCATCTCTCCCAATTTCAGTTAGAATATTATTAAGTTCTTCCTCATTGTAGGCGTATTTTATCATTTTACCTTTTTCCACCTTGTAAAGTGGTGGCTGAGCCATATACACATGTCCCTGCTTAATTAATTCAGGCATAAATCGATAAAAGAAAGTAAGTAAAAGAGTACTAATATGTGCACCATCAACATCCGCATCGGTCATAATTATTATTTTATGATATCTTAATCTTGATATATCAAAATCGTCTGATATACCTGTACCAAATGCTGTAATCATGGCTCTAATCTCATTATTTACTAAAATCTTATCCAATCTGGATTTTTCTACATTAAGTATTTTACCTCTTAGCGGTAGTATAGCTTGAGTCGCTCTTGATCTTGCAGTTTTTGCACTTCCACCCGCAGAATCTCCCTCGACTATATAAATCTCACAATTTTTAGGTTCTTTATCAGAGCAATCTGCTAATTTACCAGGTAAGCTCATTCCTTCTAGGGCAGTTTTTCTTCTGGTTAAATCTCTTGCCTTTCTTGCTGCATCTCTAGCTCTTTGAGCAAGAATTGCTTTTTCCAAAATAATTTTTGCCACACTAGGATTTTGCTCTAAAAAGTAAGTTAACTGTTCACTTACGATACTGTCAACTGCACCTCTTGCCTCACTATTTCCCAATTTTTGCTTTGTTTGTCCTTCAAACTGTGGTTCAGGAATTTTTATACTAATAATTGCTGTTAATCCTTCTCTTATATCTTCACCTGAAAGACTTCCCTCATTTTCTTTTAAAAATTTCTGACTTCTCGCATAATCATTAAAAGTCTTTGTCAACGCATTTTTAAATCCTGTTAGATGTGTACCACCCTCAGGAGTAGTAATGTTATTAACAAAACTATAGCATCCTTCTGAATAAGAGCTATTATGTTGCATGGCAACTTCAACATAGACTTCTTCTTTATTGCCTTCGCAATATAAGATATCTTGGTATAATGGATCTTTATGTCTATTTAAATATTCAACATATTCCTTTATCCCACCAGCATAATGAAATTCTTTATAAACTTGAGGTGAAACCCTATCGTCGGATAAAGTTATTTTTAGATTTTTTGTTAGAAATGCCATTTCTCTAAGTCTTTGTTTCAGAATTTCATAATCATAAACTGTTTCTTCAAAAATTTCTTTATCTGGTAAAAATGATACAGTTGTCCCTGTTCTATCAGTTTCGCCAACTACCTGTAAAGGATAAACTACTTTTCCTCTTTCATATCTTTGTTTATGAATTTTACCATCTTGATATATCATAACTTCAAGCCATTCAGATAATGCGTTTACTACTGAGGCACCAACTCCATGTAATCCACCAGATACTTTGTATCCTCCTCCACCGAATTTACCTCCAGCATGAAGAATGGTAAATACCACTTCCACTGCAGGAATTCCCTTTTTTTGGTTAATTCCTACAGGTATACCTCTACCATTGTCAACAACTGTAATAGAGTTATCTTGATTTATGATTACTTCAATTGTGTCACAGACTCCTGCCAAAGCTTCGTCAACTGCATTATCAACAATTTCGTAAACTAAATGATGTAGGCCTTTCGCTGAGGTGCTGCCAATATACATACCTGGTCTTTTCCTAACAGCTTCTAACCCCTCTAATATTTGGATCTGATCTGCACCGTATTCTGTACTCATAAATTGCCTCCTGTTTTCCTATGGATTACATCCTCTGTAAACGTACTCTCCTCTGTAACAGTTCCTTCTACTACTTTAAAAATTCTATCGCATTTCATTCTGTTAGCAATGAGTTCTTCAAGTCCTGTACAAGTAATAATTGTTTGTAAATTTGTTATACTATTTAATAAATAATTTTGTCTTTTTCGGTCTAATTCAGATAAAACATCGTCTAGTAGTAAGATTGGATTATCTTTTGTAATCTGCTTAACAATTTCTATCTCTGCTAGCTTTAAAGAAAGGGCTGCAGTACGTTGTTGACCTTGGGAACCAAATTTTCTAATATCTTCATCGCCATTTAATATTATAATATCGTCCCTGTGGGGACCATGATTTGTCATTTTAAATTGAATGTCACGTTCCAAATCTTTTTCTAATTTATCAGAAAAATTTTGCACAGTAACATTTGAATCATATTTCAAAATTAAATTTTCTTTATTTCCGGATAACTGATTATGTATATCTCTTACAATTATTTTAAGTTGCTCAATAAAAAGTTTCCGTCTTTCTATTATTTTGGTACCATGCTCTAATAGTTGCATGTCCCATACATTTAGTGTATCCAGTAATTTCCTGTTAAAACTTATTTGTTTCAATAAGTTATTTCTTTGAACCAATATTTTATTATAACAAGATAAATGATAAAAATAGACTTTATCCAATTGACATAATTCCAAATCTATAAATCTTCTTCTCTCTGCCGGACCATTTTTTATAATACTTAAATCTTCCGGAGAAAAAAACACAAAATTAATAATCCCAAATAACTCACTTGATTTTTTTATTGGAATTCCATCTATTGCGACGCCTTTGGGCTTATTTTTTTTAAGATGCATGTCTATTTTATGTGTTATATTGTTTTTTTCAAGTAAAATCTTAATATGAGATTCCTCTTGATCTAGTTTAATAATCTCTTTATCCTTACTACCTTTATGAGATTTTGTTGTGCCGCAAATATACAAGGATTCCAGTATATTCGTTTTACCTTGGGCGTTATCTCCGTAAAGTATATTAACACCATTATAAAAATTCATATGAAGCTTATTATAGTTTCTATAATCTTTTAATTCCAAGGTTTTTATATGCATGAATACACCGCGTTTCCATTATTTTTCTATGCGAATTTGTTCATTCTTATAGGCTACGATGTCACCATCAACTAATTTTTTCCCTCTTTGTGTTTCAATCTTATTATTTACTTTCACAAGCCCATCTTGAATAACAAACTTGGCATCAACACCTGAATCTACTAAACCAGCTGCTTTTAGTGCTTGACCTAGCTTGATATAATCTTCTCTCAATTTAATAATTTCCATATATTTCCTTTCTAGGCTGCACTTATTTTGTAAATAGGTGACAACATTATATATTATATTAACATATATATCAAGTTCACTCATACTTTTTAACCAATTATTTTTAAAATTCATTTCTAATTGTTATAAAGTTTAGTCTCACCCCCGCTTAAAGAAGAAGGGGATTTCATTGTTTGGTTCAATTAATACGCAGAGTTAAAATTAACTGGTAATATTAAATATATATAGTTTTCAGCCTTATCTCTGATAAAGCATGGTGCTTTAGGATTAATTAAATAAATTTCAATTTCTTCATCGTCTATAACCTTAAGTGCATCCATTACATATTTGGGGTTAAAACCAATCTGTATATCTTTACCTTCTTTTGCAATATCAATTTCTTCATTCATTGATCCTATATTAGAATTTATTCTAAGCTCAATAAATCTATCGTTGATATTTACTATAATCGGTTTCTTATCTGTCTCTTTTACTAACAAGGTTGCTCTGTCTATACAACTTAATAATTCTTTTTTATTTACTGTTACTTTTGTTTCATAATCACTAGAAAGCATTTGATTAATTTTATAATATTCACCTTCAATTAATCTTGATAGTACAATGGTATTATCAAATTCAAAAATAATATGATTATCTGTAAAGTATAAAGTGATTTCATCTTCAAACTCACCAGATAATATTTTACTAAGTTCATTTAATGTTTTTCCTGGAACAATTACTTTTATTTGATCATAATTTGTATTTAATATAACTTTTCTTATTGAGATTCTATTACCATCAAGAGATACGACTTTTAATTCATTATCAATAATTTCAAATAATTCACCAGTCATTATTTTATTATTTTCATTATCAGAAATTGAAAATACTGTTTGTCTTATGGTTTCTTTTAAAGTGAACTGGGATAACTTAACCCCATTCACTTTATCGATTTTAGGCAAGAAAGGAAATTCCTCACTACTTTTTCCTGATATAACAAATTTAGCTTTCTCACATAATATGGTTATGGAATAATTAGAATCTACTTTTATGGTAACATCATTCTCTGGTAATTTTCTTATAATTTCAGAAAACACTTTCGCATTTAGAGCAACTGAACCTGTTTCTAATATCTCACCTTTGACTATCGTTTCAATCCCAAGTTCCATATCATTGGCTATTAATTTAATTTCATCTTCTTTTACATCAATAATAATACATTCAAGAATAGGCATGGTAGATTTAGCGGGCACAGCTTTTAAAACTATATTAACATGATTTTGTAATTCAGATTTAGAACAAATGATATTCATAATTGTGTATAACTCCCTCCGAGTTTTTCATATAGATATATATAATAAAATTTTGTAGCAGTAGTAATAGGGGCTGTTAGTTTGTGTATAAGTCCTTTTTTACCATAAAAATCACAGGTTTCAGGAAAGGATAAACCTGTGAAAGAAAATTTAGGGTATTGGGATGAAATTATGAACTTAAAAATAAATATTAAGTTATCCAAGGGGAACTAACATGAAAGCAACAATTCATTCACATTAACTTGTGGAAAAATAAAATCATATATTAAGGACTGATTTTTTTTGTTAATACATCTATGGTATTTTGCATAGTTGGGTCGTTTTTTATATTCTTTTCAACCTTATCAATTCCATGAAGTACGGTTGTATGATCTCTATTACCTAATAATTTACCGATATCTGCTAGGGAAAACTCAGTTAATTTACGGCATAAATACATGGCTACCTGTCTCGGATAAGCTATATTTCTGCTTTTATTAATAGAAAAGATATCATGGGAAGTTATATTAAAGTGCTCTGCTATGATATCAATAATTAATTCAGGAGTAATTTGTTTTTGATTATCAGGTGATATAAGATCCTTTAATGCTTCTTCAGCTAAAGTAACATTAACCTCTTGCTTCTTAAGCCTTGATAAAGCAACGATTTTAGTAAGTGCACCCTCTAATTCTCTAATGTTTGATTTTACATTAGTAGCAATATACTTCATTACTTCATTATCTATTTGAAGGCCGTCAAGCTCTTCCTTTTTCTTTAATATAGCCATTCTTGTCTCATAATCAGGAGACTGAATGTCCACAGTTAAGCCCCATTCAAAGCGTGAACGTAATCGTTCTTCTAGGGTTAATATATCCTTAGGGGGCTTATCACTAGAGATTATAATTTGTTTTTTTGACTCGTGTAATGTATTAAAGGTATGGAAAAACTCCTCCTGAGTACTTTCTTTACCTATAATAAATTGGATATCATCAATTAAGAGTACATCTATGTTTCTGTATTTTTCACGAAATTCAGTTGGTGTCGTATTTACATTACGTATGGACTCAATCAATTCATTCGTAAACTTCTCACTCGTAACATACATTACTTTGCTGTTTTCATTCTGTTCTAATATATAATGTGCAATTGAATGCATAAGGTGAGTTTTACCTAGTCCAACGCCTCCATATATAAATAGAGGATTATATATTTCAGCAGGAGATTCTGCTACTGCAAGAGAAGCTGCATGTGCTAGATTATTATTAGCGCCTACAACAAATGTATCAAAGGTATAACGTGGATTTAAAAAAGATAAGCCATTTTTTTGTTTTTTATCAATAGAAGCTGTAGCGTTATTAACAGTAGCTTTCGTTGATATAATCTGGCTTTCTAAAACAAATTCCAAGTCATAATTTTGATTCATTATCTCTGTAATGGAAACCTTTAATGGAATTCCATATTTTCTGCTAATGAAATTTTTACTGTCAGGACCAATCATTTTATCATCAATAGATATAGTAATTAAATTCCCTTTCACTTCATATACTTTTAAAGGAAGTAACCAAGTTTTAAAGGAAACATCTGTTACACAATGTTCTATTTTAAGATATTCTAGTATTTCGTCCCACTTATCTTGAATTTCATTCATTACTTTAATCTCCCTAATATAAAATATCGTACATATCTAAACTATATGATATAACATAATTGTGGATATTTCAATGAAAATCTGTAAATAAATGCGTATTTGGGACAAGTTATCCCCATGGTCAAAAGATTTAATAACAATTGTGTGAATAAAATATTAAAACTATAAACATTTAAAAACTTTGTTATTATTGTGGTTTTAATATCTAAATAATTCAAATATTCACACCAATTCACAAAGTTATCCACAAAGTATCAACAATTTGTGGATAACTTTGTGTTTAAAAAATGTTTCTAACTTTTTTGTGGATATATAATTTTAGTAATTTAAAGATTTTTAATTATTATTACCTTAAAAAGTAAATTTTAATTATTTTTTATAAATCTCTTTTGATATTTGATTAAAGACAGATAAAAATGGGTAAATTTGAATAAAAGAAGTACTTGACGTACAAGCTGATAGCGAATATAATAAACGTATTATTTTATATTATATTTAAAATAGAATAAATACGCTTACCATATATGTTTTGGTATTTAGAAGGAGGTGTAGGATAATGAAAATGACATTCCAGCCTAAGAAGAGATCCAGAGCTAAAGTTCACGGTTTCAGAGCAAGAATGAGTACTTCAAACGGAAGAAAAGTTTTATCCAGCAGAAGAGCAAAAGGCAGACATAAAATATCAGCATAGGTCGCATTATTGTGGCCTTTTCTTCTCGAATATTAAAAAAAGGAAGGGCCGTGAGATTTTGAAATGGTCAGAATCAATGAAAAATGACAACTTTAAAAAGGTATATCACAGTGGAAAATCCTACGCGAATACTTATTTAATAATGTATGTCCTTAAGAATGATACAGATACTAATAAAATTGGTATATCTGTCAGTAAAAAAGTTGGAAACAGTGTTGTAAGACATCGAATTACGAGATTAATTCGTGAAAGTTACAGACTAAACGAAGATATGTTTAATAGTGGTTTAGACATAATAGTGATTGCAAGAGCAGGGGCTAGAGACAGAGGTTATGCAGAGATAAGCAGCGCTTTCATGCATCTGGCAAAAATGCATAAAATTTTAAAAGAGATGATAAAGTCGTGATAAAACGAATTTTAATATGTTTGATAAAATTCTATAGTAAATATATATCTCCTCTCAAAGGAAGGCCAAGTTGTATTTATACACCTACCTGCTCTTTGTATGCACTAAAGGCACTGGAAAAATACGGTGTCATAAAAGGAATGTATTTGGCAATTAAAAGGGTTTTAAGATGTCACCCATTCGCTAGAGGTGGATATGATCCAGTGCCATAAATTAAAGGGACAATAAGCTACAACTATGTATGTCCAAGGAGGAAATGGAATTGTATAATGTGTTATTAACAAAATCAGGTGGTCTATTGGGACCGATATCGAATTTTTTAGGATTTATCCTTGACGGAATTTATAATGTATTAGATTTTATTGGAATACAGAATGTAGCAATTGTAATTATCTTATTTACCTTCATTGTAAGAGGGCTTATGATACCCTTAACAATTAAACAGCAGAAATTTAGTAAATTATCTGCAAAAATGAATCCAGAAATTCAGAAAATTACAGCTAAATATAAAGGGAAAAAAGACGAAGCATCCATGAGAAAACAACAGGCTGAAACCCAAGCTATTTATCAAAAATATGGAGCGAATCCAACAGCAGGTTGCTTACCTTTATTGATTACACTTCCAATTATGTTTGCTTTGTATAGGGTTATTTATAATATTCCTGCATATGTATCAAGTATTTATGTAACTTATGCAAATATTGCTGAAGCAATATCAGGTACTGCAGGATATGTAGATATTATGAAAGGTTATGCAGAATCATTAACTGTAAGTACAAAAAACTTTTCAGAAATGACGAATGGTAGTCTTACAATTCCTCATATTATAGATATCTTTGTAAAGTTTAAAACAGAGGATTGGGCACAACTTGCCACACAATTTCCTACTGTAAAAAACATCATAGAGTTAAATTCTGCAGAAATTATACGTATTCATAGATTTATAGGTGATATGAATATCTTAGATACGCCTGGATTTGCTTTTCCTGGTATATTAGTTCCTATATTAGCAGCCGGTTTACAATGGTATCAAACAAGACAGATGACATCAATGAATCCACCAGCAGATAAAGATAATCCAATGGCATCCTCAATGTCTGCAATGAATAATGTAATGCCAATTATGTCAGGTGTATTTTGTTTTATGTTCCCTATTGGTGTTGGACTTTATTGGGTTGCAGGTAGTGTTTTTGCAATTATACAACAATTTGTTATTAATAAACATATGGATAAAATAGATATAGATGAATTAATTGAAAAGAATGTTATGAAAGCTAACAAAAGAAAAGCAAAACTTGGTATTGATCCCAATGCATCTATGGAAGAGCTAGCAAAAAAACAAACAAAATCAATTAATGCCCATATTCCTCAAGAAGAAGAAAATAGCAAAAGTATGACTGATCTTGCTAATTCAGTTAAAAAGAATTATGAGGCATCAAACTATAAAAAGAGTGATGTATCTTATGGTGCAGGAAGTATATCTGCTAATGCGAATCTTCTAAAAAATAGGAATAGCGATAAGGGGGAAAAGTAAATTATGGAGTGGTTAGAGATTACAGCAAAGACTGTTGATGAAGCTATAACAGAGGCCTTAATTAAACTTCGTACAACCAGTGATCATATGGAATATGAAGTGATAGAAAAAGAAAGCAGTGGTTTTCTAGGGCTATTTAATAAACCAGCTAAAATTAGAGTTAGACTTAAAAATAGTGCTGATAATATTGCAAAGAATTTCTTAGATAAAGTATTCAAAGCAATGGGTGTAGAGGCTAAGGTTATAGTCAATTATGATGAAGAAGCTTCCTCAATTGATATTAATGTTGAAGGTGAGGATATGGGAGTCTTAATTGGTAAGAGAGGCCAGACACTTGATTCGCTACAATATTTAGTAAGCTTAGTTCTTAATAAAGAAAGTGAAAACTATCTTAAAGTTAAATTAGACACAGAAAACTATAGACAAAGAAGAAAAGAAACTCTTGAGAATCTAGGAAAAAATATTGCATTTAAGGTAAAGAGAACAAAAAAATCTGTTTCTTTAGAGCCTATGAATCCTTATGAAAGAAGAATTATACATTCTGCATTACAAAATGATAAGTTTGTAGAAACCCATAGTGAAGGGGAAGAACCATTTCGCAGAGTGGTAGTTACACTTAAAAAGAGTGCTATGAATAGGGATAATAGAAATAATTATCATAAAGCTCCTTATCAGAAAAAAGAACACAGTGGTAATGGTTATAGTTATAATAAGAACAAAGAATATAAAAAGCATGTTGAAACGGAATAAATTTGAGGGTGTATTAAAGATAAATTTGCTTTGATACACCCTTATTCTAATAGTTTAACCTAAAACAAGGATGTTTTCTCTTTATTTCAGTGGGCAAAAAATTTACTTGTTTCAGTTGGATTTTAAGAAATTCTTTCATGTTACAAAGAGGTATATAGGTGTTGAGAAAGTAACGTAGTAGATTGTAGATATCTGCTTTGACTGGGAAAATAAATCCCATATATAGCCTGCAAATAAAAAGTCAATAGGAAATTGATGATTTTTCTGGATTAAATTTATATTGATTTTGGGGTATGAAAAATAGACCACCGTTATCCGCTGGTCTGAAAGGGTGTAGGGATTAATTATTCTGGAAGAGACATAAGATATTCTTTTACTCTTCCATAGTAGATACGCAAAAACTTATTAGCGCCTGCGGTCATATAGACGTAGTAAGGTTTTCCCTGAGCACGTGTCTTGTCTATAAACGCATATACAGGATCATCCTGAGGTTTTGTTTTGACGAGACAGTCCATGACCTGAAATAAGGTTTTTCTAAGTACAGAAGAGCCTCTTTTAGAAGTAGGAACACTTTTTTGTTCATAGGTTCCTGATTCATTTACACCTGGGTCTACACCAGCAAATGCTGTAATAGCACCTTTATGAGTGAATCGCGTGACATCTCCGATTTCAGCCATAAGCTGAGGACCAAGAGA
>JBKEAO010000045.1:0-20706 GCA_047972335.1 Anaerocolumna sp.
AAAAATAAAATTGGAGCATCCTGAAATTGCTTTTTTAATTGCTTCATACGCGTTGTATCCCTGCTTATGAGCTGTTCCAATATATGACATGATTTTTAGATAATCTCTGGCACCCTCCTCACTTCGGAAGCATCCAGAAACTTTTGTTTTTACCTTTATCATTCTCAAATCCCGTTCCGCTAGATTATTATCGAACGGAACATTAAAGTTATGGATAAAAAGGCAGACTGATGCCTTGTAATTCGCAAGGCGTTCCACAAGGGCAAGGATCTTTCCTTTTTTCTTTCGACCACGTTTTTTCTCTGTGATTTCAGGAAGGGGATTTTGTTTCCTTGCCAGCTCGATCAGTTCTTCATACTTCTTATCGAACTTATGATAGTGATAATAGCTTAGAAACTCTTTTTCTGTCTCTAATGCTTTCTCTTTGACCTTTTTCATGGTCAACAAAAGCTCTATAAATCCAGATGCCCACGTCTGATCGGAATGGTTTTCAATGATTCCCGTCAATTCACGTAAGAGATGGGCACCACAAACTGCATGCTGTATATCGGGGTAATTCCAATAGGAAGCCCAGCAGTCATGCATTGCAATACCATGGAACTTAGTTAGTACACCACACTGTTCCATACCTTCAAAACCACGCTTGGGGCTGATATCAAGATAGGTATACTCACAGTTGGATGCATTATGAACCCACCACAACTTCTTATCCACTCGGGTTCCAGTTTCATCAAAATGACCAAGCCCAGAATCAATGACTTTCTGTTTGATTTTATTTACTACATCAGTCACTTTAGAAGCACAACGGTTCACCATGTTGCTAATAGTTCCCGTAGCAATCGGGATATTGAATACTCCAGAAAGGATCTCATGGGTGCGTTTTACACTGACTGCACCAACCGTATTTAGTGCTACCGATAATGCCTGCAAGTTTTCCCCATACTGTACAGCTGCTTTTATTTCCGCAGGAAATTCCCCTTTGCGAGTATTGCCGTGAATCATGCAGATTGGAATTTCAAGAGTTTGATGCTCTGTCACCTGGACGGTAACAACTGCATCAATGACATGACGCTTTTCAGCGATGCATGCTGTTCCTTTACACATTTTGTAGTGTGGACATCCTTCACAGGCAGAGGGCATATATTTGAGCGTATCTTCCGGTTCTAAAACTACAGCAAGAGTTGTTCCTATATGTCCTACCTGACCTCCGGCTTTTTTACCAGATGGTTTACGAAGGCTTTTAGGAGATGGCTTTTTAAACCCATCACTTGAAGGAGGTTTTGAGCTATTCTTTGAGTTTTTGTTAATCTGCTCCTTGAGTTCCTGGATGGTCTGATTGAGTTGAGCAATCAAACCAGTTTGAGCATCGATTGTTGAAGTTAAGGAATCAACTGTAGTAGTTAAAGAATTCACTTGCTGTAACAGTTGTTCAATCATTTCGTCCTTCGTCAATGAGACCACCTTCTTTCGCTAAAATTTAATAATTCTATTTTAGCTGAAAGTCAGAAAAAAAGCGAATCGGATCAATTTCCGATATGGTAAAAATGACGGTGGATAAGTCTGAATTTTCATGGCTCAAGTGTTCATTTATCTATCCGAAACCCACAAAAAAGCTGGATTTGAAACGAAGTATTATGGTACTGGATAAGTAATCCACATGTGAAGAAACTATTCAATATTTACAGAATAGTAATCCACAATCAAGCGTGTTAAAGTGCAAAATAATATTTTCAAAATCTCTGTTTTGCACAAAAATCAACTGGACTCAAAATGAGGTCCTGAATAGTTACAAACAATATAAATAATAAGGAGCCTATATTATGTTTTCTACTACTTTATTTAATGATAATTGGAAGTTTTCAAAGCAACCTCTTCATACCACTTATGATGGGATGATAAAGAGTACGGGAGAAGTTTCTTGGCAAGAAGTGAGCTTGCCCCATGATTGGCTTATATATGATGTTCATAATTTATACGAAAATAGCGAAGGCTGGTACCTAAAATATATTGAAATAGAACATATAGATGAAAACACGATGACTGCCCTTCGTTTTGAAGGTATTTATATGAATTCTTATTTGTATGTAAATGGAAAAGAAGTAGGTACTTGGAAATATGGATATTCCACCTTTGAAATGGAGATTACAAAATATTTAATACTTGGTATCAATGAGATTATGGTCCAAGTAATTCATGAGGCACCCAATTCCAGATGGTATACTGGGGCGGGTATTTATCGCAATGTCTGGTTAAAAACTTATCCTATCACCCATTTGGCTTCTGATGGCATTTACATTTCCACGAAGGAAGAGAAGGATGTGTGGCATGTGAATATAACAAGTGAAATTATGCTAGGGGATATGTCACAAAGTAAAATAATTCAGAGTGATATAACTCAGCATAACTCATATCAGGACCAGCTAGAACTTCTACATATGATTCATGACATGAAGGGCAACCTGATATCCTCCATGCAAGAGACACTTACGCACAACCTTTATAACACCAACGTGTCTAACAATATAATTACCCATAAAACTACTTTAGATGTTAATAATCCAAAGCTTTGGAACCTGGAATTTCGGACATTATATACTTTAACTACAAGACTTTTAAAAGATAAGATTGTACTTGATGAGACTAGGCAAAACTTTGGTTTTAGAACCCTTACCTTTGATAGTCGCAAAGGATTTCTATTAAATCATACTCCTGTAAAAATTCATGGTGTATGCGAACATCACGACCTTGGATGTCTTGGGGCTGCCGTGAATAAGACTGCAGTCAAAAGGAAGTTAACCATACTAAAAGAAATGGGTGTAAATGCTATACGAACCGCCCACAACATGCCCGCTGTAGAATTAATGGATCTAGCAGATGAGATGGGCTTTCTCATTGTCTCAGAAGCTTTTGATATGTGGGAACGAAGCAAGACAGCCTATGATTATTCCAGATTTTTCAAAGAATGGGCTCCCCTTGACATTGCCAGTTGGATCAGGCGTGACAGAAATCATCCCTCTCTTATTATGTGGAGTATTGGAAATGAAATTTATGATACCCACGCTGATGAAAGAGGTCAAGAAATTACCAGATGGCTATATAACCTTGTGGAACACCACGACCCATTAAAAAACGGATTTTGTACCATAGGTTCTAATTATATGCCCTGGGATAACGCACAAAAATGTGCTGACATTGTAAAACTTGCAGGCTATAATTACGCCGAGAAATATTATGACAAACATCACCTAGAACATCCAGATTGGATTATATATGGAAGTGAAACTGCATCCACAGTACAAAGTAGAGGAATCTATCATTTTCCTCTCTCCCAGTCAATCTTAGCAGATGATGATGAACAATGCTCTTCTCTTGGGAATAGTTCCACAAGCTGGGGTGCTAAAAGTACTGAAAACTGTATCACAGACGATAGAAATGCTACCTATTCTCCCGGTCAATTTATATGGACTGGATTTGACTATATCGGAGAACCTACACCTTATCATACTAAAAATTCCTACTTTGGTCAGATTGATACCGCTGGATTTAAAAAAGATTCCTATTACATCTATCAGGCAGAATGGACCGATTATAAAAGGAAACCAATGGTTCATATATTCCCCTATTGGGATTTCTCACCTGGCCAAATCATTGATGTAAGGGTATGTTCAAATGCGCCCAAAATAGAATTATTTTTTAACTCCATATCTCTTGGCACCCATCTTATCGATCACAAGGAAGGTAATCATTTGCTTGGGCACTGGCAGATCAATTACAAAGAAGGTACCTTAAGGGCGGTTGCATATGATGAGAATGATAGCATCATTGCAGAAGATATAAAAACCTCCTTTCAGGATGCAAGTACTTTACAAATGACCACAGACACATTAGTACTATCTGCAAATGGAACTGATTTGGTTTTTGTAGAGATTTCAGCTTTAGATAATGATAATAATATGGTATGGAATGCCAATAATAGAGTAAATATAACTGTTTCTGGTCCAGGGGTTTTAGTAGGACTTGATAATGGCGATAGTACAGATTACGACCAATACAAAGGATATTCTAGAAAAATGTTTAGTGGTAAATTACTAGCTGTCATCTCCTCTACTTTCGATTCTGGTGTCATAACCATAAAAGCAGAATCCTTGGGATTAGAATCTGCTGCACTTACGATTCCTACAACCCCCGCCAACTTAATCCCAGGCACTTGTGAACCCATCGTCTTTTCAACAAGTAGTCAGAAAGAGGAAATTCCCATTAGAAAATTAGAGATACTATGTCCGAAAGGAAATGAAATAAATGAGAAATATCCAATTATTCAAGCAACTGTTAAGATACACCCTGCCTGTGCAACATACAACGATGTTTTGTGGCGGGCCACTAATATTGCAGGAATAGACTCAACTATAGCACGTATTGATACATCAGGAAATGATGTTACAATAACCGGAATTTTTGATGGTACTTTATATTTAAGATGTCAGGCAAAAAACGGTGCAGACAAAATAACTCTCTATTCACAAATAGAAATACCCATCACAGGCCTTGGTACTGCCACATTAAATCCATACCATTTTATCTGTGCGGGTCTTTACTCTTTTGGTACCAACAACCTTACAAATGGCAATGAAAGAGGTATGGCTACTGCAAGAGATGGGCAAAGTATCATTGGATATGAAAATATGGACTTTGGATCCTTTGGCTCAGATGAAATAACCCTTCCCATCTTTTCTTTGGATTCTGAAGTATTTCCAATTGAAATTTGGGAAGGTACTATGGATAGTGGTCATGGCAAGAAGATCACCACCTTAACCTATCAAAAACCCTCCATATGGAATGTATATCAGGAAGAAACCTATAAACTTCCCAGAAAACTAACAGGACTTACTTCCCTCTATTTTGTACTAAATCGAAAAATTCATTTAAAAGGATTTTATTTCAATAAAATAGAAAAAGCATATACACGATTACATGCACTAGATTATACCCATCTCTATGGGGATAGCTACAACATTACAGAAACTGCCCTTGAAAACATAGGTAATAATGTTTCCATCGTATTTGACCAGATGGATTTTGGCGAAAATGGTTTCACTACATTAACCATATATGGTCACTCTCCTATCGTTCAAAACACCCTTCAGATAAGATTTCAGGGCGGTATGGGTGAAACTCTACGTATACTTGAATTCACTTATTCTGATAACTATGTAGCAAAAACCTTTGAATTAGAACCAGTTCTAGGACTGCAAACAGTTACCTTTGTTTTTCTTCCTGGTAGTAAATTTGATTTGAAATGGTTTCAATTTGAATAATGCCTATAAGGAATTGGTTGTACGCATCAGCATATTTATTCTCTCGCATTATTAGTAAATTAAAAAGGGGTTGTGTTGGTCAACGCTTTTATTAAGAATATTTATCATTATGATACATTTGTTGCATTTGCAACAAATAATCTTTCTGTTCTATGATATACTAGGACTACATAAAAAAACTTAACAAATTGAATGACTCCAATTCTGCAGTAAATACAAGTACCAGATGCTTGTTATGATAATAAATATCATGTTTTGACTGAAGTTACAAGCATAGTGTTGAAACTGCAAAATTTGAGTGAATTCGTATCAATAGAAAGGATGATATTATGTCACGCTATATTGAACTTACCGATACACTCTTTCATATCACTGAAACTTATCCAGAAACCATTGCACTTTTTGTTGCCAGTGGCTTTGAAAACCTTAGTAATGAAATCATGAGAAAAGCTTTAGGTAAGACGATTTCTTTAGAAACAGCTCTCTCCATGCGTAAAATAAACCAAGACCAATTTCTGCAAAAATTAGAAGAGGTAATTGAACAAACACAACCAGAACCTCTAACTGGGCTTTATGCCATGAAAAAAGCAGATGGCGGAGATATTAGTATTGAAGGCGTATTACCCTGCCCCATTCGTTTACCGCTATTAGAAAAATTCAACTCCTGGTTAGATGAACATAAAAATAATATAGATTATAAAGTTGACTATGATTTACAGTCTGCTAGTATGGGTCTTGATCATATAAAAAATAAAGTAAAAGGATCAAATGGTGATCCTAGTATGCTTTCTGATTTATATTTATCAGCTGGTTTTGATCTATTTTTTGACAAAAAACTTATAGGTCATTACAGAGACAAAGGAGTATTTGAAGATATCACCGGAATCAATCATATTAATCCAGACTTTGATAATGAAAACATATGCCTAAAAGATCCTAAGAATCAATATTCTATAATCGGCGTTGTACCTGCTGTATTTATGGTAAATACCTCTGTATTAGGCGATCGTCCTTGTCCTAAGAGTTGGGAAGATTTAATGAAACCAGAATTTGAGAACAGCATCTCTCTACCCATGCGCGATTTAGATATGTTTAATGCCTTTTTACTTCATATTCATAGATTTTATGGGGATGAAGGTGTAGAAAAAATGGGACGTAATCTACTACAAAGTATGCATCCAGCTCAGATGGTAAAATCCCATATCAAAAAAGCTGGTATTACCGTTCCAACAATTACTGTATCGCCCTACTTTTTCGCTTCAATGGTAGATAAGAAGGGACCTCTTCGTCCTGTATGGCCAGAAGATGGTGCAATTATAAGCCCAATCTTCTTACTATCCAAAGCTCAAAACAAAGAAAAAGTGAAACCATTTGTAGATTTCCTATATTCCAAAGAAGTTGGTGCTATCCTCTCCTCTAATGGCAAGTTCCCATCTACCAATCCTCATGTGGAAAATGGATTAGAAGCAAATAAAAAATTCATGTGGCTTGGTTGGGATTACATTCATAACAATGACATAGGAGAATTAATAAAACATACCGAGAAAGTATTTTACAATGCCTCCGGAAAGGAGAATCTATGAATCTAATTATATTTTCAGGTCCTCCTTCCTCAGGTAAGACCTCTGTTATCTTAAAAGCAATTCATGCTTTTCACTCCCGTAACATTAAAGTTGGAGTAGTAAAGTTTGATTGTTTATACACAGATGATGACATCGCCTATGAAAAGGCCGGAATTCCAGTAAAGAAAGGTCTATCTGGCGCATTGTGCCCCGATCATTTCTTTGCCTCTAATATAGAAGAAGTAGTAAGATGGGGAAATCAAGAGAATCTGGATTTACTCATAACTGAGTCAGCAGGACTTTGTAATAGGTGCTCCCCTTATCTAAAAGAAATCAAGGGGGTATGTGTGATTGATAACTTATCCGGTATAAACACCCCTAAAAAAATAGGGCCTATGCTAAAAGCTGCAGATTATGTCGTGATAACCAAAGGGGATATCGTATCTCAGGCAGAACGTGAAGTATTTGCTTCCTGTGTTAGCTTAGTAAATCCTAAGGCAATCACAATGCATGTCAATGGTTTAACTGGACAGGGCGCTTATGAACTTTCTAGTCTCCTCTATGACAAAACCCAATCCATCAGCACCGTACAAGGTATGCAACTACGTTTCCCAATGCCTGCAGCACTATGCTCATATTGTCTTGGTGAAACAAAAATTGGTGAGGAATATCAGATGGGTAACATCAAAAAAATCAATCTGGGGGTAGATAATAAATGATGAATAACACAATTGCATATTTACTAGTAGAATACCCCTTTCTCTCTGCCTATTTTGAGCAAAATAAATTAGATATTGTTGGCTTTGAGAATAACACGTTCCATGAATTTTTAGAGCACTTTACCTATGAAGAATTAGAAGATCAGGCTATCGATAAAGATAAACTCCTTTTAGATCTTCCCATTTTTATTGAACAGATGCAGTCCTTCCTTGGGTTAAGTAAAGAAAATCAAGTGAATTCCTTAACCATCCTACCAGGTCATGATAAATCTGGTGCAAAAGAAGGCTTTACAGAACTTACAATTAATACTTCTCAAATCATTTCCATTGTAGGTCCAACTGGTTCAGGTAAAAGCAGACTACTAGCCGATATAGAATGGGCCGCACAAGGTGATACCCCCACAGGTAGAAGTATTCTCATTAATGGTAAGACACCGGATAACAAATGGAGGTACTCCTCTAATAATAAGCTGGTAGCCCAATTGTCTCAGAATATGAACTTTGTAATGGATTTATCCGTTCAGGAATTCTTAAGTATGCATGCTGCTAGCCGTCTGGTAGAAAATCCAGAACATACCATTGAAAGAATTATCCAGGCTGCTAATAATCTAGCCGGAGAGAAATTCGATTTAAACACGCCAGTAACTAGCTTAAGTGGTGGTCAATCAAGAGCCTTAATGATTGCTGATACAGCAATTCTAAGTGCATCTCCTATTGTGTTAATCGACGAAATTGAAAATGCAGGAATAGACCGTAAAAAAGCCCTTGCACTTCTCATTTCTGAAGATAAAATTGTCCTAATGGCAACACATGATCCACTGTTAGCTCTTATGGCTGACAAGAGAATTATTATAAAAAATGGTGGAATTCATAAAGTAATACAGACCAGCCAGGAAGAGAAATCACTTCTAATAGAATTAGAAAAGATGGATGCTATCATTCAAGGCTCCAGACAAAAACTACGTACAGGTAATTCTTTATCTCCTAATGACTTGAACATGGAGAATTAAGATACTTGCACAATATATAGCTACACTCCTACCAAAAACAAGGAAGTCCCAATGAATAAAAAACGGACTTCCTTGTTTACTATGATTGGTTTAAAAACTTACATCACCATATTACCTTCCATACCTTCAAATTCAACCACCTTCTTACTGCCATCTTTTAGGGTGATTGTAATCGGACCATATCCGCCACATTTTTCCTTATCAGTGTAATCAATGGACTGAATATAGAATAATTCATCTTCTGTAAAATCTTCATGACTTTCTTTGGTAATTACCTGGGATATCATGACATATGGATCATATCCATATTGTTTCTTTCTTGTTGTCTTCCCATAAACTACAATTGACTGATTAGAATCAGGATTAGTGCCTTCGCTGTGAACTAGATCAATTTCATCCCAACCATCATATAGGGTCATTGCAAGTTGTTTTTCTCTTCCTGTAAAATCATGTCCCTTTAATATAATTGCTTTGGCATTACCATTTTCAAGTCTGATAATTTCTGTTCCATTATCAGGGAAGCCATATGCACCAAGCGTCATTGTGATAGGTCTTCTAAAGAAACGCATTTTATCAGCACGAATGATTCCATAAGGAACAGGAAAGTCAGAAAGATTTACAGCTTGGGTTCCATGACTTTCAACGGATAACTTATAATTGAAAAACTGCCTCCGATATAATACTCCTTCTTTTACTCCATGCCACAAAGTCACATTACCTTTTGCATATTCACCTGAAGTTAAATCCTCTAATACATATTGTTGCGCTTCTATATCTTTTGTTGGAGCTGATTCCCATGGGTATTTCGTATTAAAAGATAATTTTGAATAATTCCACATGCCATGCTCATCGCCACAGTCTTTAACTACTTTACCAGTACGTAGAATGGTCTCACCATTGGCTGCGTGATTGGTAAAGCAAAGAGCGGGTCCGTTAAGTGTGGTCTCCTTTATTTCATTTTCCTTTACTACATCCCAAGTTCCATTATTCTCAGTCGCCGTCCAAAAAGCATGGTCTTTTGGAAGATGTAGGCATAAGAATGCCTTACCAAGCCAAAGTGGGGATTCAGCACAGGAATACCCCTGCACCAATGGAGTAAATTGTCCATAGAAACCAAGGGTTGGAACCCCTTCATATAAAAAGTCTTCTCTTGTAAAGAATTGTAATAGAGAACCAGAAGCGATACGTCTTGATAAACCAGGATTAGCAGTTGCGTTATGGAGTAACATATTGCCATCAAATGCACTAGTAGATGCATTTCTATAAATGTTACTTCTGCCCCACATATTTGTAAATCCGTCTTTATCGAAGAAATCCCCATAAGTCTCCATTAATTTATTGGAGTTTTCTTCAAATCTCTTAGCCAAATATGGCTCCTTCTCATAACCATACCAAAGGTTCCACAAAGGTGTATATAAGTTAAATGCCCAACAAGAATAATAATCAAAACAATGACCATCCCTATACCAGCCATCTCCTACGTAGTAATTTAATATTGCTTGTCCATGATCTCTCATTATATCTTCATCGATTGGATATCCTTCATTGTACAAAAAGGCCATATCCAACATATTAAATAATCTCCAGTTCTGGGGAACCGTATTAGCATGGGCATACCCAGTTAAGAACTCTGCTATAATATCTTTCTCTTCTTTTGTATAAGTGTCCCAAATCTCACCTTTACAACTCCATAAACATACTACCAAGGCACAGGTTTCTACTGTTTGTTGGTAATTTCTAAAAGGATCCTGATTACCGGTTAACCTCTGCTGTTCTTCATAACTACCAACAGAATTAGGATTCCCTTTTGTACAAGCACGTAATATTTGTTCCTTATAATATTCTCTTAAACTATAGTTACAAATAGTCAAATCAGGATTATTGTGAATCAATGGTGCTGCAATAAAAAATGATCTTGCTAATCCCTCAAAAATCTCAGCTTTTTTCTCAATTTCTTCTTGTGCCCCAGATACATTTTTATGTGGATATGTGATTTCTGTTTCTTTCCTTGGCATAATAACTGGATCATGAATGGATTTTATATTTTGAAAAACACCATTTAACAGGTACTCTCCGGCTTCAATCCAGCTCTCCCTTGTTAACCCAGTATATGGACTTAGTGTATAATCTACTGTTGTAGGCTTAAATATCATTTTACATTCTCTCCTTTGATGTTTGTAGAGGTATTTTCATTGTATAACTTTTACCTATCACTTTAAATAACATATCATATTATTTACTTACCTTTTCTGCTTTTATACCAATGTTCTTGCATATATATCCTATGTCATTATTTTAACACAAAATAATGACAAAAGGTATAAATAAAGCCCACAAAAAATCCCACAATCTACATAAGTAGTTGCGGGATTCTTTTAAAATATTATATTTTATTGATTGATTGAATAATTAATTGCATAATTATTTTGCTTTTTCAGATAAGAAAGTTTCTAACTGCGTATTAGCTTCGTTAACAATTGTATCGATACCATTGTCTTTTAATTTTTCAATGAATTTAGGTAAAGCTTCTGCAGGATCTACAGTACCAGTATTTAAGGAAAGTACATATTCACCAGCAACGTTTACCAATGCACCTAATTCATTCTGTACATTTGTAGGATCAAATGCCCATCCAAGGATAGGGATTTCTCCAGCAGATCCATAGTAAGATTTGAAACCTTCCCAGAAATCAGCGCCTTGACCTTCTTGTGGAGGTAATAATGTTACGTTACCCATACCGTTAGTCCATGGCATATATTGTGCACGTTGTTCAGTAAAGAATGCTTCACCGTTAATCATGTTGTAATGTACATCTTCAACACCATAGTTAAGAAGAGTCATTAAATAAGGATCAGTGTTAAGTAAGTTAAGGAACATCATTGCTCTTTCAGGGTTTTTAGAAGCTGTAGAGATAGCCATCATAGCACCTTGAGAAGAAGTTGTATCAACGTAAGCTGGAGTAGCTGGAATCATAGCAACTTCCATTCCACGTTCTTTACTTGCTTGCACTTCATATCCAAGAGCATAACTTTGTGTACCAATTAAATATTCACCAGAAAGTTGTTTTGCAGTACGGACTTCATTTGCTTGGTTAGCATTACCAAGAGCTGGATCAATGTAACCTGCTAAGAAGTATTCACGAGTTGTTTCAACAAATTTCTTGTATTCTGGAGTTTCAAATTTACTTAAAATCTTATTACCATAAGCGCCTTCTTTAGAAGTATCTTCTGGATTAATATAGTAGGATAATAAGTTGTTTGTTCCAGCATCACCAGTTACGATGATTGAGTTGTTTACCATTCTTTCTAATACTGCACCTTCAACAAGTAATGGATAGAAATCATCACCTTCTCCAGCTTTTACAGTAGCAAGAATTTCAGCAAAACCATAGTAATCAGTATTTCTGATATCATCTAAAGTGTAACCATATTTCTGTAATAAGGATACGTTAATATCCCAGCAGTTCTGAGTTGCTATATCTTTATAACCAGGTACAGCATAAACTCCATAGCCATCAGCACCGTTAATTTTAGCGCCATTTGATAATACTTCAGGAAGTAAACCAAATACATCTTGACCGTATTGTTCAATCAAATTGTTATCTGGATTATCTAAGCGAACCCATGCACCTTTTTTTGCAAATGCATTGTATTCATCAGCACTCCATGAGCAAGTAAAGTATATATCAATATCATCTCCACCATTAATAGCCATAACAGCATTTGTATCAAAATCTCCCCAAGTTCCCCAAATAGGTTCAAGTGTAACATTAAGTTTTTCTTTTAAGTATTCGTTAGCTTTTTCTAAAACAGCAGTATCATCGGTAACATTACTTCCGTGTAGGTACCACTTAAGTGTAACAGGTTCTGAAATGTCTGGACCAGTAGCTTCTGGTTCAGCAGGTGTTTCAGTTGCAGCCTCTGTAGGTGTTTCAGTTGCAGCTTCTGTAGGTTCATTATCTTTTGCGGCTTGCTTACTTCCACATCCAGCTAAGCTCATTACTAACATAGCAAGAACAAGAACCAATGACAGTTTTCTTTTCATAAATAACTCCTCCTTAAAATGTTTTTTGTCCGTTGTAATTTTTACAACTTCCTTATTTTTTTATGTAAGCGGCTAATAAAAAACCGTTCTTACTCCTTTACAGAGCCAATTGTTAGGCCAGATATAATAAAACGTTGGAAAAATGGATAAGCACAAGCAATTGGTATAACAATTAGAACAACCAATGCCATTCGTAGACTGTCTTTTGGTAATGAAGCCATTATCTTACTTGCCTCAACTCCAATCATTGCCGAGTTCTTAACTAAGAAGTCTACTTTGTTTTGCATTTGCATCAATAAATATTGTAGGGGTATATAATCAGGATCTCTCACATATAGCATAGCAATAAACCATTCATTCCAGTAAGCCAGTGCATTAAGAAGTGCTACTGTTGCAATTCCAGGCTTTGCAATTGGTACAATGATACGAAATAAGGTATTATACTCACCACTACCATCAATAGAGGCTGCCTCAATTAATGATTCTGGAACAGAACTTCTAAAGAAAGTTCTCATAATAATGATATTAAACGGATTAACAAGCATAGGAACAATTAAAGCTGCGTAGTTATCGCTTAGTCCAAGCATTGTTTTACACACTACATAGGTAGGTGCAAGACCACCACCAAACATCATGGTAAAGAAACTAAAAAACATAAATGCTTTTCTGTACTTAAAATCACGTCTAAATAGTGCATATGAATATAAAATACAGATTAAAACACTCAATATGGTTCCAACAATGGTAATAAAGAAACTATTAAAATATGAAACCCAAAGTTGTCGTCCCAGCTCAATTACATAATGATATGCCTGCATAGACCATTCTACTGGGGTAAAGGAAAACCCAATCTGTCTAATACTTTCTTCTGATGTGAAGGAAATAATAATTACGAAAACAAATGGTATAATACAAAACAAACAAAAAAGTCCAATTAATATATGAATGATGATCTCAGCGGGTATACTTACTGCATTCAGACGAGACTTATTCTTTTTTTTAAGAGCTATATTATTCATCTATTAGCACCTCCTAAAATAGACTACTATCTTCGTCAACTTTACGAACAATAGTGTTTGCTGTCATAATACAGATGAAACCTATCAAGTTCTGAAGCAATCCAGCTGCAGTACTCATTCCTATATCATTAGTAGCAGTCATAACTCTATATACATAGGTATCAATTACTTGCGTAACAGGATATAAAGGTCCTGAGTTCATAGGAACATTCCAGAATAAACCAAAATCTGCATTAAATATTTTACCTACATTTAAAATGAATAGAATAATAATCATAGATTTTATATGTGGTAAAGTTACAAAACGAATCTGTTGCCACTTACTAGCGCCATCTATACTTGCTGCCTCATATTGGGCTGCATCAATACCAGTAATAGCGGCCAAATATAAGATACTAGAATAACCGATGTTCTTCCATAGATTTGCAATGGTTAAAATGTAAGGCCAGGGTTTTGTATCATTGTACCAATTGGTTGGTACAATACCCATCTCCTTTTGCATATGTACGAGTAGACCTCTTGTTGGATCTAGAAATGCTAACAGAAAGTAACTTGCAACTACCCAACTTAAGAAATAAGGGAAAAACATAAGAGTCTGATAGGTTTTAGCCACAAGCTTATTGGTAATCTCATTGAGCATGATAGCAAAACTTACTGCAACAATAAGTCCCAAAACTATCCAAAGTGCGTTATAACCTATGGTGTTTCTAATCATTGTCCATGAATCAGAAGTGGAAAACAAAAACTTAAACTTATCAAATCCAACCCACTCACTATATTTAATATTGTTAAATAGTGATGGTGCCTTCGTGTAGATCTTATATTCTTTAAATGCAATTACTATACCAAACATAGGTAAATATCGCAGAAGAAGGAGCCATATTGCACCTGGGGCTACCATGCTAAGTAAGATTAATGTCTTCTTATTCTTAGCAAACTTTAAAGATCTTAATTTTGTCGTATTTGAGCCATTTGACATATTTAGTGATACCTCCTCTTGTAGTCACCGAATACTATGCACAAGTGCTAAATATATGCTTATCAGTGCTGTTCTTTATATATATATTATATAATTTTTAACCAAATTAGTCATGGTACCAACTTGTTATTTTTTGAATATACTTGCTATAATTGTAACTAATGTTGCATTATTTGTTTATATCTCAAAACTAATTGGTATTATTACATAACTGGTTTTACATATTTTAGTAGTGATATTGTTAATATTGTGATATATTTAGGAATTTTTCATAAGTATCACATAACATTTTAGCATCCTCAGGATTTGGCATTTCACAAAATATTCTAAGCATAGGTTCTGTGCCTGAAAAACGTGCAATAATCCATCCGCCATTTTCAAAATAGACTTTACATCCATCCAAATAGGAAACTTTTTCAACTTCAAATGAAAGATCAGGCAATTTCTTTTCTTCCATTAAAACTTGATATAATTCTTCTTTTAGATCAGGCTTTAACTTATAATCTCTCTCTTCCATATAGATAGCTCCACATTCTTCTTGAATGACATGAACAATTTCAGAAAGCTTTTTACCTGTTATAGCAATCATCTCAACTAAGAGGGCTGTAGCATAAATACCGTCTTTTCCATGAATATGGCCTCTTACCGTAAGACCACCAGATGATTCTCCACCGATAATTGCATTGGTTTCTTGCATCTTAGCAGATATATTTTTAAAACCAACTGGCACTTCGTAACACGCTTCTCCAAACTGTTTCGCCACTTTATCAAGCATATGTGTAGTAGCAATATTTCTAACAACCGGTCCCTTCCAGCCTTTATACTTCACCAAGTAGTAATATAAAATCACTAAAATATCATTCGGGTGAAGGAAGTTTCCTTTGTCATCAATTACTCCAATTCTATCTGCATCACCATCTGTTGCAATACCGATATCACAACGTTTATCAAGCACATAATTTTGTAATCTTTTTAAGGTACTTGCTGATGGAGATGGTAACTTTCCACCAAACAACGTATCATGACGATCATGGATGGTGTGAACCTGGCATCTTGCTGTCATTAATATGGTTTTAATTGAAGTTTCACTTACGCCATACATAGGATCTAATGCTATACTAAGTCCACTGTTACGGATTGCCTCCATATTAATGGAACCAATGATGTTATCAAGATATTCATTCAGCGGATAGATTTCTTTAATCATGCCGCTAGCCACAAGGGTATCATAATCAACATCTGGTAACTCATCTGGATTAATATCTTCGATATATTTTTCTATATCAGCTGTTTGTATCTCATCTGCATCTCTTCCGCCATAGGTAAATACCTTCATACCATTATAAATGGCCGGATTATGGCTGGCTGTTATCATAATGCCATATGGTAACTCATGCTTTAATACATAGAACATTATCAATGGTGTTGGAGAAGAACTATTAATCAAAAAGGTCTCAATTCCCTCACTTGCAAATATTTGACCTGCCCACTGCATTGCCTCCTTAGATAAAAATCTTCTATCATACCCTAGGCAAATTCCCTTATCCGTGGCACCTTCTGCTTTCATCTTAACTGCCAATGCTTTGGCAAGGGTTTTAATGTTCCTTTTTGTAAATTCATCCCCAATAATTGCTCTCCAACCGCCTGTTCCAAACTTAATCATTGTTACCCTCCTTGTCTAACCCATTACAACTGTTACTTTATGGGAAGTATTTGCTGGTTGTTCTTTTATCCTATCTACTTTAGTACCATTTAAATAAATCTCTTTTACACCCTTCATTACATGGTTAGGGTTTGAAACATGAATGTCGTAAGTAGCCCCTCTCCATTCTCTTGTAACCTTAAATTCATCCCAATCACTTGGAATACAAGGATCAATTTCAAGGTTATCAAACTGTGGTCTGATTCCAAGCATATATCTTGTAGCAGAAAAATATGCCCAACCACCTGTACCAGTCATAAAAGGATGTCTTGCTCGACCAAAAGCAGTATGATCTTTACCAACAATAAACTGACAATAGGAATATGGCTCAGCCTCTCTGGTTTCAATCTTGTCATTTTGGTAATAAGGACACAATGCATCGTAGAATTTCATTGCACGATCTCCTCTACCAAGTTTACACTCTGCTGCCCATACCCAAGGATTTGGATGACTAAAGATTGCTCCATTTTCCTTTAATCCTGGATAAACTCTGGTAACAAAACCGATATCATCATCAGGAATTGTATAAGAAGGTGCATTTAGCATAACGCCATAAGGAGTATATAAATACTTATCCACGCTATCCATTGCCATAATACCTTTTTCATAAGTAGCGGCTCCAGATAATACTGCCCAGGAGTTTGATTCCAAATGAATCTTTCCTTCTACATCTTTACTTGTTCCTATTTTTTTACCGTTCTTAGTAATACCTCTAATAAACCACTCTTCATCCCATAATTCTCTATCACAAACTTCTTTTACCTTGGCTCTCATGTCGGTATACTTTGCTACATCTGAATCATTGCCTTGATATTCAATTAATTCTAAGAAGTTTGATAAAGCCCAGTAATGAAGGAAGGATACCATAGCACTTTCACCACCACCAAGATTTAAGCAGTCATTCCAATCCGCACGAAGTCCCTGGCATACACCATTTGCTCCAACCATTTCAAAGGAAAAATCAAGAATTTTAGTGATATGTTCATAAACCGTACCACTACCGCCATCCGCATAAGTAAGTACTTCTTCTAAAAGTTCCATCTCTCCAGTTTCTTTTATGTATTCTACTATGGAGCTTACCAGCCACAAAGCATCGTCTGAACACGCATCTTCTAAGCCGTGTACATAATCATTTTTACTTGGTGTAGGAACCACTGTTGGTGATTTAAATGGTTTAACCTCATTGTTTTCATCAAACCATTCTGGCTGGAATAAATGTAATCCATACCCTTTTGTTACAAGTCCTTTTAAAAGTTCAACGATTCTTTGTCTGCATTTAGCTGGATTAGAATGTGGAACAGTCATGGAATCTTGTGCTGTATCTCTATACCCAAGGCCTGTTCTTCCTCCTACCTCTATAAAGGAAGCAAATCTAGAGAACATAACATTAATCTCCGCTTGATATAGAGTCCATATATTGATTAAAGTATTCATACCCTCATTCGGTGTCTGAATCTGTAGTTTACTTAATTTCTTATGCCAGAAAGCACCCAAATCAGCAAATGCCTGATCTACTTTGCTAAAATCTTGGTACTTTTCACGCATTACTTTACCAGCTGCTCTATTGCCTTCTCCTAAAATAAATAGAAGTCTAATTTCTTCTCCTGGTTGTAATAGAATATCTTTTTGAAGTGCTCCACAATGATTGCTACCTTTTTCAAAGGAACCACTTAACTTACCAGTTTCAACGCCAATGGGATTATTCTCTGTTCTGTAAGGGCCTATAAATTTGTCTCTCAAACAGTCAAATCCGTCCGGTGCAAAATTAGAAGTAAAATATTGAAATCCGAACTCTTCATAGAATAAATCATGTTCAATAATTCCCTCTTCATAAGAAGAACCCGCTGCATAAAGACTCATCTGAAAATTACGATTATCCATATCAATATGATGGAAGGAAAATTCACAATAGGAATATACACTAAGACTTCTAGCTTTATCATCATTATTCTTAATCTTTACATCCCATAATTCCACCGCATCACCAATGGGAACAAATAAAGTTTGCTCCGCAGCAATCTTATTATAATCACAGGAATACTTTGTATAAGATAATCCATGTCTACACTTATAATCCGCTTCCTCTAAGGACTTACCAACTGGTTGCCAGGAAGCACTCCAGTAATCTTTAGATTCATTATCTCTTAAATATATATAATGTCCTGGTCTATCCATTGGGACTGCATTTCCCCTAAACCTGGTCACTCTGTGATATTCTGGCGTTTTGTGAAACATATAGCCACCAGCTGTATGATTTACTACTACACAGGTATCCTCAACTCCCAAATAGTTTGTCCAGGATGTTGGTAGATCCACTCTGTCAATTACATATTCCTTGTTTTTGTTATCAAAATAACCATACTGCATATGTAAACCCTCCCTAATGTTATGACTTGCCCGGCAAATATTTAACTGTGTCAGAGTACAGGTACCAAGCACTCCAAAAACACCATTCTTCGCCGGACTACCCAAGTTATGTTTTGGTACTCACTCAAAAATCACACAGTTTTATTATATAGTTCTCTCAATAAGATGAGTACTGTTAAACATGTGATTAATTGTTTAGACTTGGTATTCGGTTGAAAATCCACAAAAATCGACAAAAAAAGAGCACCCAATGATGCATATTCACCAGTTACAGGTACTCTATCTCCAATATGTATTTGTATAATTACATAAAATGCTCAAACTTCACACGTTGGTAAAAGTCGCGTCAATAAAAAAGTATGAGTCAAGGTATTGAAAGTCTAGGTATTGAAAGTCTAGGACTTATTTTCTTTCTTACTCACCTTAAAATTTTTGATATCATGATACAGGTTTTTCATCCTGCTTGCTTCTTCTTTGGTAATGTCTCTTGTCATTTGATATCTGGCCTCTCTGTATATCTTACCAAGTTCCTTGACATCCTTTGTTTTATTCTCATCTTCCTCTATGACTATTTCTTTTATAAACTTATCCTGTATATTCATAGTGGTATCTTGGGGTCCTATTTTAATCTGTTTAACCTGGAGCCAAAACAGGTACTTACTATAATAGTATCTAACCCTTTCCCTTGGTTTTTTTGATATATTAAATTTAGACTTTCTTTTAAAATCCTGTAAGTCATCTAAGTTCTCCCTCGTCTCTTCGATTCCATTTGGCACATTCTGAACATATATTTTTCCTCTTAGCCACCTTAGGAATAAAAATATAACAATAACACCCAGAATGATTCCAGCCATATATAAAAGGGTCCCTATGGACATAATGTTTCGTTCCTCCCCAGTAATATTACTGGTGGTTTCACCAATTATTTTAGGAATTTCTATTTCCTTCACCGGATCCATATTTCCTGTTAAAAATCTCATAACCGGAAGAATCAAATAGACAAAAGCCAATACCAATCCACCAATTACCTGAGCAACTAACCATACCAAGGGTATTAAAACACCTTGATAAAGGAAGTACATGACGTCTAACACGTGCAAAGGAGCCTTTACAAGAGTTAGTAGTAAACAGCTAATTAAAAATACTGTAAGTTCAATAAGCTGTTGTTTTTCATAGTTTTTCAATTGATCCATTTCTTTTCCAACACGTAAATTTCTTAAGAGAAATGTGGCACTAATCATAGCCACGATCAAATATGGCATAACCATTTCCATGGCTAATCCAAATTTTTTTAAATCAATAAGTACTGGAAATAGGAAGGCCAATGACATAAATAATAATTTCCTTAATAAATCTAAGAAATGTCCACGATTGGTATGAAGTCGGTTGGTCATCACAACATACCCTATATAAATCCAGATACATAAGAAGTTCAATATTCCAGGTAAAGATAATTTTACAACAAATAGATAGATCAAAGGTAGCGCAATTAAAATAACATATTGGACTTTTCTCTTTTTAACAAAATAACTAACAAGTATAGCTGTCACAGCTAATATAAGATAATCACCAATAAAGGTTTGTTGTTCTAAAAAAAACATCACAAGGAATCCACCTAACAGAAAGCTTATACTAAGATCAAAGATAAGCTTATACAATTTAGATAACATGACTCTCTGCCTCCATTTCTTTTGATCCATACATTGGATAAATTTGAATTCCTAATTTATGATGTAAATTTTGTACCAACCTCTCTCTTTTGTCATTTGTAAAAGGCGCAATATAAAAGATGGTATTTTCTCCATTGTACTTAGAGATAGTCATATGATATAACTCTTCACAATCCGAGAATGTATTTGTCTCCGCTTGCCCTAGTGTATTTAAAAGCATGGTATAATGACGAGAACCTTGCCCTGGCTTTTCTAAAATATCATTCACCACATTGCCACTACGTACCAATGCATTCGATAGTAAACGATAGGATATTTT
>JBKEAO010000032.1:0-1886 GCA_047972335.1 Anaerocolumna sp.
ATAATGACATTCCCTGCATACTCCGAATATCACAAATATTTTTCATCATAGGCATAGCAAGCATTACATCACTGGAATAAATAGTATAACTAGCGTGCCGTGGATCACAAACATTGGCCAGGTCACTCCAGAGGTTCTTAAAAAAATGGTTTTGAACTTTTAAAAGTTCAATCAACGGATTTCCTTCTGATTTCTTTAATTGTCTTTTTTCGGATCTTGTCATTAGTAAAATACTCCTTTGCGAAAAACTTTTCTTTAAGTTTATCACAATATAACTCCCAGATCCTATATTTTATGATTAAATTAGTGCGAAAAATATTTACCTTTCAGCGCTGAAAGCCTGGTAAAGAGCTTGTTATTATATATGACCTTATGATATACTTAGAGCTAAGCGACAAATGATGTGTTTTATTTTACCTCTTTGCTATATTGTTCCTGGAAAATTTAATATATTATCTTTTAATTCGGATTTCTAAGGTCATAAGTGCTATTTGAGATGTTATGCGTGTACCATCTGGCTATTTTATTAAACATTTGCAGTTTTTAGGGTACACGAAGCCAAACTTGTCATGTATTTGATCAGTTTTCGAACATTCATGCCAGCTATTTTAAATCCCAAATAGAATCTACACTTGATAAGTCCACGCACAGGCATTTTATCTACATGATGTCATTTCCTTAGTGCTGCCGGAATTGTTTCTACACCATTTTTATATCTTGCAAGTGCTTTAAATTCATCTGTTTGGATAAACCGTTGTTGTTGTGCATGGTAAGCAGTACGTTGTGCAAGCTTTATCGTAGCTACTCGCTTATGAATAACGGGATTACACTGTTCAAAATGAGGGCATCTTTGACAGGTTTGTAAGGGAAATGATGCTTTGCACTTTTGAGTATTTGTATCATATACGTTTGATTTTGGAGTAAACCCTCCAGCACATCGGATTAGTTCAGTTCCTTCTTTATTAAACTGAAACTCTGCCCATAGATATCTGACATTGGCGCCTTTAAGATCGGTAGTGACAAGCTTTATGTTTTTGGATGCTGCCAGCTTTGCATTTTCATTTCCGCAATATCCACCATCTGTAGTAAGAATAGTTTCTTCGTTGATGTCTGGCTGACGTTTGATATAGTCCTTTAGAAACTGACTGCCACTATAGATATTCTTCTCAACCTGATAATCGATTACCAGGCTCTTCTCGTGATCTGCCTGTTCGACTACATTTGCTATATAGCCGCGATATTCAGCTCCTGCTTTTTTTCTATATGTAGCATCAGGATCTGCTGGGTTCTGAATAATTTCAGAATTCATTCCAGAAGATTTCTCTTTGAGTGTAAAATTGCCATTGCCATCTATTTTTGCTTGCTCTCCAATAACTCGAATGAGTAATTGATATTCACTAGAATCATCATAGTTACCACTACATGCTGTTATTAATAATGCAGCATCCTTCAGAACCGTGTTGATTTTCCTTTCTGTATCTTCGCTTCGATTATGATAAAGTACTTCGTTATGGTCAGTGTCTTTTATATAGTGCTTCATGCTTTCTGGAAGATTAGTATCATCCTTCTTGCTCATAAGTCTGCACATATATGCAACACAGGTATAAAGCAATTCCAAACGGCTCATTTTTTTAATAAGTAGATATAAAGTTTTGTAAGTATAAAGAAGCCGAGTAAGGCTACAATAGTATTATAAATACATGTTAATAGGTACAAAAGGTTAAAGGTGTGAAAGAAAATTTTGTATGGAAAGGTTGCCACAGTAAGATTCTTTCACTATTTATTTTGTGGCAGTATCACAGGAAAGTAACTTGTGATATGTAATTGGGGTGATTATGAATCACAAATATATAAAATCAACATTTGCTCATTATTTACTTATATTA